>CAZFXX010000146.1:0-7865 GCA_964522985.1 uncultured Desulfobacteraceae bacterium | reverse complement strand
CCGGCACTTAACTCATTGGTAATAACCATGGTCCGACATGGAATGGAAAGCTTATCAAAGGCGTTTTTGGCTTCGTCAAGCGCAGTATCCGCCTTTTCCATATCATCCAGATGAAGGGCGTGGCCCTTTTCAAGCATGGTGACAATATCAACAGACGCATTAAACGCTTTGGCATGTTTTAATGCAAGGCTTACCGCATCTTTAGAGACAAAATATCCGTTAAATCCGACTAGGATTTTCATGTTCCTCCTTTTTTTGCTACCGATGTTAGCTGCTATCCGGTGTATTACCCGGAAGTCATCTGATAACTTAACACATTTTTATCCTGAATGTTAATTATAGTGCCCTTCAGAATACCCTCTCCATATTCACTGCCCGGGTTGACAATGGTTGTCCGCCCAATTTTGACGACCCCCCTTGATTCATGGATATGCCCTGTGAGCATAAGCAACGGCTGATATTTTTCAATCGCATCCCGCACCGCTGAACTGCCGACACCTATCATTACGGCCTCGCCTGCCGTAGTGACAGGCCGGGGTGGGTCAAAAGAGGTATCCAGTTTGGGTGCCAGGTCCAGGGTGCAGTCTTTTGGCGGGCAATGGAAATTAAAAATAACATTTGAAAAATCATCTATGTCCTTGACAACATTTTTTATCATGGCGGCAAGCTTATCTTCACTGAGTTCGCGGGGGGTATCCCATGGGGTGGGATTGCTGTAGCCGAAACTGACCATGGCGTGTATATCGTCAATCATGACGACCCTGCCTTCTGGAAAAATTATTTTTTCGGTCTGATTTGCTTTTATGATTTCAATATCCTGCTCATTATCGTCATTACCGCCGGTGATGTAGCATTTTGCACGCTGGTCCTGAAATTTGATATCGGCTTTTTTTAACCATTTTGTCAGCCGTTCATGGGCTTTTTGTTTGAAAAGGAGATCAACTTCAGCAGGCGTTTCTTTCAGTCGCGCAAATTCATCCGCTGACATATGGGCATGATAACAACCCAGATGCTCAATTAGTTTGATGATTTTTTCCAGGTCCTGGTCATTTTTAGCGGTGTGCCGCACATCCATGATCGTAGCCCGATAATTACCGTCTTCCTTAATGATTGGTATCAGCAGCTTGCCGGTGATATCACCACCCAAAATAATGACGTCGACATTGTAAAAACTGGCGGCATTGACAAATTTGCCAAATGTCGGTTCGGAACCATGGACATCCGTGGCGTAAAAAATTTTTGTGAATTTTGGTTTTGCTTTTTTCTTGTTAAGAAACCACATTTTATAAACTCCTTTTTATGGATATGTATCTTTGATTGGAAATTGAATAATGAAAATTGAATAGTTATTAAAAAACTCTGTTCTCAGGAGGCGAATTATTTATTTATGGGAAGATTGCGCGGAGCGACCACAAATATTCAATTTTCATTATTTAATTTCCAATCTGCTTCCGGTTTTATCGGATTCGGTCATAGTTGATTGAAATCGTTCCAAGCTCGTTCAAACCGATTTTGATTTTTCCGTGTATAGGCGACAAAATCAAAATGGAGCGGGGAATGAATTTCAGAAACCATGCTCCACATGGTTTCCCGCAGCAGAGAAGCGCATTTCATTGCACTGTAGCGTCTGTGTAGTTTATCGGTTACGGGTTTTTCAAAATAAGCCTCCAAAAGCCAGCTTTCCTGTTCACGAGACAGCTCATTGTTGGAAGCCAGCCCGCCCAGGTCAAAGAGGGGGCTGTTGAAACCGCCATAATCCCAATCAATTAGCCACATTTTATTTCCGGAATCTATAAAATTGGCAGCCAGAAGGTCATTATGACCGAAAATCAGTTCTGTCGGGCCGACAATCGACTCCAGTATTTGAGCTCGGCCCATCAATTCGGGAAGTTTGTCTATCATGCGGCTTTTATCTTTTTGCAGGGTGCCGGCATAGTCCCGTATTACCTGAAATACCCAGAAAAGAGGGGATACACCTTTAAGGTGACGGGGTATTTCATGGTGGCATCGTTTAATCGTTTCAAGGATGCGGACCAGGGTTTTTTTATTTTGGATATCAGTCGGCGTCAGTGTTTTTCCCTTCACCCAGCGAATAACAATGGCGCCCGGCTCATGATGATATACCTCAGGTGAAACACCGGCCTTAAAGGCAGCAATGGAGATGGCCAGTTCATTGGCACGAAGAATACAGTGAACCGGGATATCGGCACCGATACGGGCAACGAACTTTTCACCGTTTTCTTCCACCACAAAATTACTGTTGGTGATACCCCCTGAAAGGGGCGAGGGGGTAATCTTGGTCTTCCAGCATTTAAGAGCGGCCGCTTTATTTTGTGGGTCTGTCATTCTTTTTCCATTGAAATATTTTATTGTTGTATCAGAAAAGCCCCGGCAGGATATCGCCGGGGCTTTTTTGCTGAAATTCATTGAAAAGTTGTCAGGGTTTACAATTTTTCAGGATAAACACAAAGTACTTATAAGAACTGAATTACTCAGGCGGAATTTCTTTAAACGCCATGGTAATATCTATTCCCCGGCTATTGTGATAGTTTTTCATCGCGATGTAAATAATCGCTGCGACGACAATGATTGCCACATTGAAAAGGGCTGTGGGCACAGAGCTGAAAAGTCGCAATCCAGGATGCAGGATAAAAGCGAGAACCATGCCTCCGCAGAATATGGTGCCGATGGTACCGGTATAGATAATAGCGTTACCATATTTTGCAGCCGGTGAGGCTTCATATATGGACTTGGCCCTGGAGGGGAAAAATACGCCTGCCAGGCAGGACAGAACAAATACATACCCACACGCAAAGGTTACGCCCAGTGTCAGATCAAACCATCCGGGAACATAGTTGTAGCAAAAAATGACAATAATACCGCCGATGGTGTAGGCAAGATAGGCATTGGTGGGTGCGTGCCATTTGGGGTTTACATGGGAAAACCATTCAGGAAGGGTACGGTCAAGAGACATGGCAACGATATCACGGGTCATTCCGATAAAACAGTTACAGGTGATCTGAAAGGAGTTGGCAATAAAGCCGAGGCCCACCAGAATAATGACAATGGGATGGGAGATCGCCTGAACGATGATACTCGGGAAGTTAACCCCTAAAAGGGTTCCCAGCCCTTCTCCGCCGACCATGCCGTTATAGGCTGCGGAAGATGCGTTCAGATATTCGGTGCCGATGGCTTTTTCAAACAGGTAACCGTTGATGGCCAGGAGAACGCCGACAAAGGTCAGCGAGCCGACAATGATGAACATCTGGGATTTCAGATTATGCGCGCTTTTTATTTCCGACCCCTGTTGAACGGAATAGGAGGCCCACTGGAGGCTGGTCCAGACAAGGGGGGCCACGCCGAGGGTCATGAGAAAGCTGAATTTGGGCGTCAGATCCAACCCGGCGGCCTTGGCTTGACCAATTATACTGCCATAGCTGCCGGTAATGCCGTCAACCTTAGACAAAAAAGCATTGATTTTAGGTGCAAACTCGGTCGGTGTCAAGCCGGCCAGTACAATCAGGGAAATGACGAATCCTGTAATCGTGGCAACAAAAAGGAAATATTGCAGAATGACATAGTTGCGCGTGCCTGTACACAAGAACCAGGCGACAAAAATAGTTAAAGCAATGGAGATGACGACAATACCCGTTGGGCTGAAGCACCATTTCCCTAAAGCGATGAGGGCCGGAGAGTCAATAGATGCACCCAGTGTCAGGAACAGTGGTGCCAAGCCCAACGCTGCCATGAGCCAGCCGGCCAGTGCCACCCACTGCAGAATCCAGATGACGAATCCGCTCATAACTGATGTGAAACCGATGCCACCGCCGAAGATGCGGCTTTGGAAAATATAATCGCCGCCGCTGCGTGGCATGGCCGAAGCCAAAAAAGCAATGGTTATGGATACGAAAGCCTGGGCAATTGTGCAAAGTAGAATACCCAGCCAGAGACTGCATCCGGGGAAAATCTGAGGGGCCCATAGATAAACCCAAGGAAAGATGAGACTCATGGTAAGGACATTGTAGGCAAACGCCGAAAAAGGGGACATGACCCTTATGAGGCCTGATGCTTTGCGTGTAAAAACTTCCTGTGCCATAGTTATGTTACTCCTTTCTTTATGTTAAGTGGTTCATAAAATGGCATAATTTGCCATAAGGACTATTGCTTTTTGTAGATTTTTGATCCGTCACCTCCTTTCCTTGAATACATAATATCGGGTTATAACAGGGTATGATTGGTAATTTGCGTCCGACCTGAAGCCATAATGAGCCGCTATCCCGGCTTTGACTGGTTCCTGAAAGAAGATTGTTCACCGCTCAATATTTTCAACTTCCTTATACCATTTCATCCGGGTACCTATTTTAGAACGTAATTTCCATTTGAGAGATTTGGGCTCTTGGGCCATTATTTGCATTAACTGGTTAACTTTTTCCCTGATCAGTTTGCGGTCTTTGCTGGTAATTTCGGGGATTTCATTAAGGTACCGTTTGAATTTATTCAGATTGGCGGTGGCTGTGTGGTAAAACCCCCAGCTTTTAGCAAAAATTTTGGCGAGAAAGCGTCCGTCGATATCTTCACTGTCTTCATTTCCCAGATTATGTTCCAGAAAAAGCACGCATAAATCTTTAAAATCCTTGTCGTTAATTTCTACAATCTGCAGTTTCTGCATGACCATTTCTTCGAGTTCAATGGTCGGCAGGTCGGAATCCAGTCGGTTTTTAAAAAGTACGGGGTGGCAAAAATCCAGCATATCACGAAAAACATCGAGCAACAGCCCGTCATCATTGACAAAAAGATCCCTAGTAGATGCGTGCCAAATATAGTTCTGCTGTTTATTGAAACCAAAGCCTTCAAGCAGATTGTCAATTTTTGTGCTGTCGACACTGCCGTAGGTCATAAAATCGACGTCCGTCAGCCTGCGGTCGAATTTAGAGTATAGCTCACGGTATTTAGGGCAGCGGTAAATAAACGCGGTTGCCCCTAGCAGTTTTAAAGGGATTTTTTTTTCTAGGGCGGCAGCAGAAAGTTTCAGCGCCCAGTCGTAAATATATTCATTTGTCAAGGTGTCATTTTTTTGTAATGTTTGTTTCTCGAGCAATTGCGCCTCCTTTTGAGGATATTTGTCAGTTTAGATTACATTAATTCTATCCTTTTAAAAACGGGATAGCCAGCCCATGATTCGATTACTAAAGAATTGTTAACCAATATCTATCAGGAATGTAATCTAAATCATACAATCATCATTTAAGTTGTTAAATATTTAAAAAACTATTTGGTGGTTTGAAACTTATGGAAGGGTATATATCAAAAAGCGTGCCTGGTTTTAAAAAACTGGAAAAAATGTTTATTGATTTAAAAAACAACATATTAACAATGGTACGACAATAATACTAAAATAAAAAAGTGTGACAACCCAGAACATCTGTTCACTAATTATGAACAGATGTTCTGGGTTGGTTAAAATCTTTTCGGAGGCATTTTAATATAATTGAACGTCCATTGAGATCGCTGTTGGATTTTTTAGAAAAAATACTAAAATTTTCTCTTGACAAAGGTGGCGGCATTATTTAAATTATAGATTATTGTATATACATCTATAATGGTATGTAGTTATACAACGCACTTCTTAATTTAGAGGGGATAGAGGGGAGAAAAAATTGAGCATTGTTGATCCAACCAATCCGATTCCCAAGTACCTTCAGATCGCCGCTTGGCTAAAAGAATGCGTCCAGAGTGGAAAATATAAGGAAGGGGAAAAACTTCCTTCCGAGCTGGAGCTTTCAGCCATGTGCGCCGTCAATCGCAACACATTGCGCCAGGCGATCGCCAATCTTGTTGTAGATGGAATTTTGCGCAAGGAAAAGGGGATGGGGACCTTTGTGTCATCCGCGACACCGATTGCCCTTAAACATAAATTGAAGCAGATCACCAGTTTCAAGGATGATTTGCTTGAAATCGGCATCAGCGATAAAACCATTCTTTTAAAAAAAGGCATCAACAACGCAAACGGTCGGATAGCCCGTACTTTGAATCTGCAAAGCAACAGCAAGGTCGTCGTCATTCAGCGTTTGCGAACGGGCAATGATATCCCATTTATTTATGAGGAGAGCTATCTGCCGGCTGACATGTTTCATAATATTCTTGGAATGGATCTCACCGCCTCGATGTACAAAATTATTTCCAAACAGTTTCATGTGGTTCTTGCCCGATGTCAGCAAACACTTCAGGCGATTAACATGACAGGCAAGATTGCACGCTATCTTGATTTGCCCGCCAATGCCGCCGGGCTATATATGGAAAGCCTGACGTATAACGAGAATAATATTCCCGTGGAAGTTCTCTGCTCTTACTATCGTGGCGATAAATATATATTTGAAGTTGAACTGGGGCGTTATCATATTATGAATGGTAACCAGGTCAATGGCAGTCAGGAATATAATTAAGTTTAATAATGGTAATTGAGGGTATTTTTTTGTTGTTTAAAAAAGTTGAATATTTTAATTACGCAAAAACAATTTTACGGAGGAAAAAAAATGGAAGAAAAAAATTTATTTGAGAAATTGGCGGAAATGAGCCCGGGCATGGAAATATGGTGGGATTCGTCTCCTGTTATTTTTGAAAATTGGTGTAAAAAGATGCTGGCCAAGGCAAATGCCGCGGATAAGGAAATTATGAAGGCCCAGTTTGCCCGCATGTATAACCTGGAAGATCCTGAAAACCAGTTGTTCAGAGGAGTTACCACCAATCCGCCGTTGTCTCTTCAGGCAATTGAGGATGATGTGCCGCGCTGGGAAAAAATTGCTGCCGGTTTTATTAAACAGAATCCGGGTATCGATGTTGAAGGGCTCTTCTGGATGAATTATAAAGAGGTGGTGCGTCTGGGTTCGGAAGCCTACCTGCCACTGTTTGAAAAGTCCGGCTACAAGGAAGGGTATCTTTCCGGTCAGGTGGATCCGCGCAGTTCCTTTGATAAAGATGCCATGCTTGAGCAGGCCCTTGACATCGCCGCCGTCAACCCCAATGTCATGATTAAGGTGCCCGGTACGGCAGAAGGATATGAGATTATCGAAGAACTCACCGCCCGCGGTATTGCGACCAACAACACGCTTTCCTTTATCCTGCCCCAGTTCGTGGACTGTGCAAACACGGTTAAACGGGGACTGGAGAGAGCTAAAAAAAATGGTGTTGATTTGAGCAAATGGCGTTCGGTGATTACCGCTATGGAATCCAGATACGGTGACCTGGGCGGACTCAGGGATTTTGGCAAGGAGCAGGGCATTGAATTGAGCGAAGCCGATGTGCGCTGGGCTGAACTGGCTATTTTCAAGAAGGCCTGCCGGTTTTTGAAAGAAGGCAATTACCCGAGCAAGATGCTTTCCTGCTCACTGCGCATGGGGCCCACGGTTAACGGCGAACAGCGGGTCTGGCACCTGGAGGAAAAAGTCGGCGCCAATATCGTGGTGACCTGCCCTCCGGGTTATATTGATCAGATTTTGAATTTTGACAACCAGAAGAATATCGTTTTTGAAGAGAATACCATTGAAAGAGACATCCCGGCCGATGTCATGGAAAAACTGATGCGGATACCTTTTTTCGAAAGAGCCTACAGTGAGGATGGCTACACGCGTGAAGAATTCAACAGCCATCCATCTCTTCAGAAAACCGCTGACCAGTTTTCCAAGGCGACGGAAAAAGCCGTGGCTTTTGCTGAAAAGTGCCTTAAAGGCTGATGGGTGACGGCTTGTCCGGGTTAGGCTTTTGAGTTAAGACAGTTAATTATTTTGAATAAAGCAAATTAAACAGGAGGAAATTATGATTGTAGGCGTAATTAAAGAGATAAAGAATAATGAATTCAGGGTTGCTAT
>CAZFXX010000145.1:0-7867 GCA_964522985.1 uncultured Desulfobacteraceae bacterium | reverse complement strand
ATGGCCAGAATCATGCTACGTTCCGGCGAAGGCGGGATGGTAGGGCCAGTGTGATAAGCACTTCAACCTGGTAGTTGTCTATACTCTTGAGTATCAGGTAGGCCAGTCATCCCATGCACAATCCGAACAGAGCGCCGCCGACCGATTCCTGGATAAAATGACCCGTAACGGCCGGCTCTTCAGAAGCTACAAGGACGGCCGGTAGAGACATATCCCGAACCGGTACAGTCAGTGCAGTGGAACCAATCGAAACCATTGAGGGTGTCTCCATGACCCTGGCGGAAATCAATGAGTTGGAAAGCATGGTTGGCGGTGCCCATGTTTTGCCGCCGCTTTATGTGGATCGGCAGCAAGAACGGGTGGTTGATCTGGGGGTGGTGTTAATGTCAAAAAGCGAATATGAAACGCTCAAAACCATGGTTTTCGATGCCCGTTGCGATATACTGCCGCCGATTATTGCAAACTTTGCCCAGTGCCCGGTACTATAGCAGCGAGAGCTGAACCGCAGCAAGTTTCACTGAGCCCTGCTTTTTTGCAATAGAAAGGCGGGGTTTTTGCGTTTGGTGTAAGGGCTGATTCAGGTATGCATTTTTTGCACGGCCACCAGTGAAACAAGGGCCAGAACCGCACCGCCCAGGAAAGGAATGCGGTAATCCACCACCCATAGCAGCCCGCCGACAGCTGGCAGGAAAACCGCTGCAATATGGTTTATGGTGAACCCGACGGCCATTGTCGGCGCAATGTCACGGGGGTCGCCTGTTTTTTGGAAAAAGGTGCGGATCGCAATGGAGAAGTTAAAAAAGATGTGGTCCAGGATGTACAATCCGGCCACAATCAGTCTGGAATCCGTGACGGCATAGGCCAGGAATATGAAAATCAGGCTGAAGTATTCCACGGACAATATTTTGCGTTCGCCGAATCGGATGATGCCTCTGCCGATTAAAGGACTGAGAAAATAATTGATCGTGTTGTTGATCACAAATAAAATGGTAATTTCCTGCACCGAATAGTCAAATTTTTGAACCATCAGCAAAACAGAGAAGGCAATGAAAATCTGCCGCCTGGCCCCGGCCATGAAGGTGATAAAATAGTAAAGCCAGTATTTTTTGCGCAATACCATTTTTTTGCGCTGGGGGATGATTTCGCGATCAGTCGGGTTTTGTTTAAACCCCCATAACGCACCAGCCATGATGAGCACGCCGATAATAAGATAAAGCTGCGTGAAATCCAGCAGCGGTGACAGCAGAAAAATAAGCAGTCCGATGGCAACACTGGATGCCGCGGCCAGACTGTACAGCTTTCCGAAGACCCACGGGGATTCTTCTTTTTTAAAATACTGAAGTGTTAAAGACATGTTGGTGGTTTCATAGTAATGGAAGCCGAAACTCATCACCAGAGTGGTACAGGCTAAACCGGCAAAGGAAGGAAACATGCCGGTGACGGCCAGGCCTGCGCCCAGTAACAGAATCGACAACACTGAAAGCCGGTGTTCTTTGATATAGCGGAAGACAAAGACCGCCAGAAGGGCCAGAAGGCCGGGAATTTCCCTGATCGATTGAATCATACCGATAGCGTCACCATCCAGGCGGGCGACTTCGACGGCAAAATTGTTAAAAAGCATGGTCCAGGCCTGCAGCCCGACGGTGGATCCTATGGTCAATACCACCAGGTAAAGGTACATGGGATTTTGTCTAATTTTGTTCGATTGCAGGGATTTTATTTTTTGAAATAGTGACATTAATACGCCATGTTAGGCTTTGGTTGCCGTCGACATTTATTTCCGTCTGCCGTCGATCAACTGATTTTGAGTGTCATACCACCACCAGTCATTTTGGGTTACCGGATCAAAGCATTTTATGCTGCCGTTTATATTGACCTTTGGCGCCAGGGCCAGTTCATCCCTGCCGCACCGCATCAAGCGGTCGCAGGCCATCATCCAGCCGATAAAAAAACCATGTTTTTTCAGACTTTCATTGCAGTATCGGGAGCAGGAGGGGTACATGGGGCACTGCCCGCGTCTGACCCCGTTCAGATGGTTCAACGGGCCGTTGTAAAAGGCGATCAGTCGTGATTCAAAGGTCGCATTTTTTTCGGGAATATTTTGGGATCTCTGGGGTAAAGTGGTGCAGGCAGTAAAAAGCAGCGGTATCAACAGCAGTATAAAAGAAAGCCCAACTATGGTTACTACTGCCCTGTGGTAAAAAACTTTTTGGAACAAAATACAGGTTTTTAAAAATATACAAAGTGTTGATTTATAAATCAGGGCACATAACATGGCTATATTTGCTTGCCGCTTTTACTGCCAAACAACTTTTGACCGTATTCCAAAAATTGAATAACGGCAAACACGGCAGTGGCCACCATGATAATGGCAGCACCTGAAGTCAGATTAAAAGCGCAGGACAGCCATAATCCTGCAAGTGTAAAAAGGGCACTTAAGATACCCGACCGGACCATCATGATAACTAATGATCTGGAATATTTTTCTGCAATATAGGGTGGAATCGTCAGCAGGGCGATAACCAAGATAAGCCCCACCACCCGTATAACCATGACAACGGAGATGGCGATCATACCCATGAGAAGAAAGTATAATGGCCTTACCGGAACACCCCTCAGCCTGGCGAATTCTTCATCATAGGACAAAGCCAGCAGATCATTATAATAAAAAGCAACTGTCAGAATAAGCAGGATGCTTAGAACCAGCATCTGCCAGAGTTCACTGCCCGGGACCGAAAGAATGCTGCCGAAAAGATAGCTCATCAGGTCGACGTTATATCCGGGCGTTAGATCCAGCAGCAGAATGCCTAAAGCCATACCGGCAGCCCAGACAACACCTATGACGGTATCTGCACGCTGTTTGTTTTTAAATTTTATGGCGGCCATGAAAAGGGCTGCAGCAATGGAAAAACCCATGGTGCCGGCCAGGTACGGCAATCCGAAAAAAAAAGAAAGACCAATGCCCCCGTAAGACGCATGAGCGATGCCGCCTGCGAAAAAGGCGATCCGGTTGACGACGACCAGGGTGCCGATCACACCGCAGATGAGGCTGGCCAGCAGCCCGGCCATGAGGGCGTTGCGCATGAATTCGAATTGAAGTGCTTCAAGCATGGTTTAGTTTTGGGTTATGAGATTTTGATTTCCTGAACCCTGACAATATTCGGCTCGTTTCATCTAACAGATTGAAAATTAAATTAAATTCTTGTGGATTTAAGTAATTTAACTGTCTTGAGATTTCGAGCTGTGTGTTTAATCCATAAATTGAGCCTCTTGCAATATCAAGAAAGCGTACTATTTTTTTATCAGAATTTCTACCATAACCCTCTGCAATATTGGAAGGTATGGAGATAACACTACACCACATTTGTGAAATTAAATTATATTGTCCATGTTTAGGAAAGTTTTTGTCGCTTTATAAACATGAATAACAAGCTTCATTGCTTTTTGCCAAGCCTTTAATTGCTTATAATGATAGGCATTTTTCTCATCACTCATCACTCAAAACGTACTTCCTTTATTTATAATGTATCGGCGTATTTTACATCTGTGACAAGCTATCGCTATCAGTGTTTTTTCAGAACCCGGTGTGGAAACCCATGGGCAATGAGTTCCACCGGGCAGTGGTACATACCCACCATTTCATCGGTGATTTCAGCTTCATCATGATAATGAACGTTTTGATTGACACAGGCAACGGATTTGACATGACTTGAAAGCATCATCAGGTCATGGCTTGCCATGACAATTGTTATTCTGCGATTTAATTTTTTAAGCAGATCAAAAAAATCGGCCTGTCCCTGAGTATCGATACTGGCAGTGGGTTCGTCAAGAAACAGAATTTCAGGGTTTGTAACCAGTGCCCTGGCGATAAATATGCGCTGGCGCTGCCCTTCTGAAAGATTACCGATACGCTGGTCCCGGTATCTGTTCATACCCATTTTATCTATGGCCTGAAGCGCATTACGGCGGTTTTTTGCTAAATGACGGGACAGTTTGCGGCCGTGACGCAGACGGCCCATCAGAACCACATCCAGGGCTGAAATTGGAAAGCGGTGGTTGATATGTACATTCTGTGGCACGTAGCCGATATCAGGGCTCGAGAGCGGCGGCGCACGGCCCAGCACCCGGGTGGCGCCCCGGCCCGGCTTTATCAGGCCCAGCATGAGTTTCAGCAAGGTGGTTTTGCCGCCTCCGTTTGGACCGATAATGGCCATTAATTCTCTTTGTCGGACATCAAAGGAGACATCTTTAAGAACCGGTTGCTTATTATAGGAGAATCCGACATCTCTTATTGTAATAATATTGGTTTGCATATCTTGTAACTGTTCACGGTTGACAGTTATCGGTTTGCGGTTACAATACAACGAATTGGGATCAATATCGAAAATACTTCAATCACCGACCTTTGCTAAAAAGTTTCGCCCGGTTAAACAGTTGGGTTTGTTTGACCGTAAGGCTGATTCGAATATCCGGGCCTGCCGGCGGAGGTTGGCGGCCCAGTCAGGGGCCAGGGGATCCGCCGTGGTCACTTTTCCGCCGATGGCTTTGGCGATTATTGCCGCATTTCTGGCAGAGAACTGCGGCTGAACAAAAATCACCCGGATTCCCTGGCGCCGGGCATTTTTGATAAGTTGTCGGATCCGGGCTGGTTTGGGTGTTTTGCCTTCTATTTCAATGGGAATTTGTTGAAGACCATAGGCCTTGGCAAAATAGCCCCAGGACGGATGAAAGACCATGAAGCCGGGTGCCTGTTCGATTTTATCGGAAAATAGAGTGCTCAATTCAGTATCGAGTATACTCAATTCCTGTAAAAAGGCATTGTACCTGTCAGTATATTCTGTTTGATTGGCCGGATCAACCGCCAAAAGGGCATCAAGGATGTTTCGGGCCTGAACTTTGACCAGCGATGGAGATAACCAGATATGGGGATCCAATATTTCCTCGTGAAGGCTGTCATTGGCATGAGATGTCATTCTGATCTTGGTGATACCGCTGTCGGTATGGACAATCAGCATGTCCGGATTTGCAGCGCTGAATTTATTCAACCAGACGTTTTCAAAGAGTACACCGATGGCATAATAGATTCTGGCAGTCGATAATTTGATCATTTGACGGGGCCTGGGTTCATATGTAGAGGGGCTGGCACCGGGCTGGACCATTACCGAAACCATAACCTGATCACCACCGATTTTTTCAACAAAATATTTTTGCGGAAGAATGCTTACGAATACCGGAAGGCGGTCAGATGCAATGGCCCCTGTGTTGAGCAGCCACATAATGGTATAAAAAAAGGTTGTCGAAATGGTTTTGCCATATCGCATTGTAAAAAGTATTCCCGCTTATCTGGAAAAATAGCCTGTGTAGGGGGCTCTAAAAACGCTACCAAAATAAAAATAATAAACATTTAATGCTAAAAATGCAACTGATTTGAAAATATGATTGTTTCTTATCAGACTTGTTTTTTTGTATAAGTTTGATATATATGAATTATATCAGATGCTAGTAGACAAGGAGGATCGTATGGGGGAAAATTTCAAGTACCAGAGACCCGAACTGACCCGACGGGAGTTGTTATGGATGGCGTCAATGGCAGCCATGGGATTTACAATCGGCTGTGCAGCCAATCCGGTGACCGGTCGTTCCCAGTTCATGCTCGTTTCTGAAGATTCGGAAATTCAGATCGACAAAAAAAATTCACCGCATCAGTTTTCCACAGATTACGGTCCGCTGCAGGATATCGGGCTTAACAATTATATTCAAAGCGTTGGCAAAAAAATAGCCAAAAATACGCACCGGCCTTATATGCCCTATTCCTTCCGGGGCGTTAACGCAACTTATATCAATGCCTATGCCTTTCCCGGGGGCAGTATTGCCGCTACAAGGGGTATTCTTTTAAAACTTCAAAGCGAGGCTGAGCTTGCCGCACTGCTCGGTCATGAGATGGGGCATGTCAATGCCCGTCATACAGCCCGGCAGATGTCCATGGGCATGATGACCCAGGCCCTTGTGGGCGGGGTCAGCATGTATGCCGGTTCAAGGAGCGCATCCCTGGGAAAGCTCGCTTCCAGTTTGGGGATGATCGGCACCGGGGCGTTGCTGGCCTCATACAGCCGTGACAATGAACGGGAAGCCGATGCACTGGGAATGGAATATATGGTGTTAACCGGTTACGGAACAGGCGGATTTGTGGGGATGATGAGCATGTTGAACAATATGGCGCATCGTAAGACAAGCGCCGCCGAACTGTTGTTTGCCACCCACCCCATGAGTATTGAACGGTACAATCAGGCAGTGCAGTTGGCAAAGCGACAATATGCAACGGCTGAAAACTATCCGGTATTTCGGGAACGATATATGGACCATACAGCCGGGCTCAGAAAAATTAAAGGTGCCATAGAGGACCTGCAAAAGGGAGAAAAAGAGATGGGGGGCCGGAATTATGCAGCGGCGGAATCCTTCTTTAAAACGGCATTGCAAAAAGCACCTTTAGACTATGCCGGCCTGTTAATGATGGCCAAATGCCAGTTGGTTCTTAAAAAAAATACCAACGCTTCCCGGTATGCTGAAAAAGCCCGGAAAATATATCCGCAGGAAGCCCAGGCCTGTCATATTCTGGGATATGCCATGATTCGGAAGAAAAAATATGAGGCGGCTTTCGAAGAATTCACTGAATATGAAAGACTGCTGCCGAACAATCCCAACAGCCTTTTTTTTAAAGGACTGGCCTTGGAGGGAATGCAGAAAAAAGAGCCCTCGGCTGAAAATTATTACCGGTACCTGAAGATCGTCAGCCAGGGAGCCCAGGCCCGCCATGCCTATCAGCGTCTGGTGGAGTGGGGGTATATCAAACCGCAGTCATGATCCCGGCGGGATCGGTCGCCATACAGATAAGCTGTAAACATTAAAGGGTGTTTTTTTGTATGCACCCGGCGGCACCGGATTTTTAATTGAACCCCATCAACCGGCCGCCGTGATATACCAGAAAGGCAAAGGTCCATGCAAGGCCGGTACTGTAAAAAATGCTGAAAAACATCCACTTTGATGATCCGGTTTCTTTTTTGATGGTTACGACCGTTGCCAGGCAGGGGATATAGAGCAGTACGAAAACCATCATGGACAATGCCCCCATGCTTGTCATTCCCGATGAATGCAGAACCTTGCCGAGGGCGTCGGACCCGTCACTGTCTTCTCCGGTAGCATATAATACACCAAGGGTGCTGATGACAATCTCCTTGGCCACAAATCCGGTGAGCAGAGCAACCCCCCCGCGCCAGTCGATTCCAATGGGCGCAAATACCGGTGCCAGCATTTTTCCGATTTTTCCCATATACGACTTTTCGATTTTTTCAACTTTTCTGGCACGTTCCAGTTCCGCAATGATGGTGTCACGCTCTTTTCCCAAGATAGTTTTCTGCAGTGAAGATCCGGGGGCAGGCCGCTGGTCATACGCGGCCCGGACACCGGCGATACGGGCTGTATAATCCTGTGAATAGTTTATATTTGTCGGAAAGGCGGAAAGGGTCCAGATGACAATGGAGCCCGCAAGGATGATACCCCCCATTTTTCTTAAAAACATTTTGCTGCGGTCCCACATATGGATCATCAGGCTTTTTACCATGGGGACCCGGTAAGGGGGCAGTTCCATCACAAACGGGGCATCGGCTCCCTGCAGGAGAGTGGAACGGAACATGCGTCCGCTGATAATGGCAATGACAATCCCGGCCAGATAAATTGAAAAAATGATCGTGCCGGCCTGTTCGGCAAAAAAAGCCCCTGCAAAGACAATGTAGATGGGCAGTCTTGCAGAGCAGGACATAAAGGGGGTGATCAAAATGGTCAGGATCCGATCTTTTTCACTTTCAAGAAT
>CAZFXX010000144.1:0-8035 GCA_964522985.1 uncultured Desulfobacteraceae bacterium | reverse complement strand
ATCTCCGGAAGTCCGAACATGGCATTTTCTGCGGCATAAATAAAATCACAGGCCAGTGCAATTTCACTTCCCCCGCCCAATGCAAAACCGTTCACCGCGGCGATCACCGGAATGGACATATTCTGAAGCCGGTTGATGATCGACTGCCCTTTTCGGGCGAAAAGTTTTGCCTGGAGCGTATTATAGGCAGCAATCTCGGAGATGTCGGCACCGGCGACAAATGATTTTTCGCCACCTCCGGTAAGAACCAGTACACGGATATCCTCATTTCCATCAATTTCTTCCAGAGCAGCGGCAAACTCGTTCAGCAATGCACCGTTAAGGGCATTCAAGGCTTTGGGCCGGTTAAATGTAATCGTTGCAATTCCTTTTTCCGTCCGGAATAGAATGTTTTCGTAGGCCATATTTTCCTCCTTGATTTTGATTTTTAAACGTCCTATCTTTTGTAACCGTTCCCGGTTGTCGGTTCACAGTTCACAGTTTTTCCAATTAACATCCGTAACCCTTATACTCACAACGAACAATGAAATTTGACAGAATTTTTGCAACCGTAAACCGATAACTGTAAACCGTAAACGGTTACCTGTTTTTTTAATTTTCCCGCGTTTCACTGACACCGGCAATATAGATGGCGATCATGATTAAAACGCCACCGATTATTTTTGCCACCGTTAATCCTTCATCAAAAAGAATATAAGCCAAAATGGCACTACCGATGGGCTCTCCAAGCAGGCTGACAGCAATCAGACCGGCACTAAACCATTTCAGTGCCCAGTTATAGCTCGTATGGCCAATCAACTGGGCAATCAGGGCCATGCACCAGAAAGCAGTGATTGTCCGGCCTGAAAAACCGGTATATGGGAGGCCCAGCAACAGAACCACGGCCCACAGAATAATTGCGGCACTGCCGTAGCAGACAAAGATATAGGCCAGCAACGAAAGATTACGCCGCAGCTTACGTCCCAGCAGCAGGTAAATGGCTGCACAAACACCCCCTGAAAGGGCCAGCAGATCTCCTATAAGGGCCTGCCCCCCGGATGCAAAATCACCGGCCCCAATGATGGCAGCGCCGATGATGCTGATCAGGATACTGATAAATGCGGCCTTTTTTATCTTTTCCCGGGCAATCAGTGGTGTCAGCAATCCCACCCACAGGGGATTTGTATTCACCAGCACCACACTGTTGGCAACCGAGGTATATTCCAGAGATGAAATCCAGGTCGCAAAATGAAGCGCCAAAAAAAAACCCGCACCAATGGCCAGTAACATTTCCCGCCGAGCAAGACTTTGAATCTCACAGCGGGCCTTTATCCAGACAATGGGCAAAAGAACCAGTACGGCCAGCCCAACCCGGTAGGCGGCTATAACCAGCGGCGGGGCATCGGCCAGACGCGCAAATATGGCACCGGTAGACACGGCCATGACACCGGTTACCAGGGCCAGCCATGGATTAAGGGGTGCAACACAAAAAAGCTGTGCCATTGGAATGATACCATTTAGCCATTTAAAGTACTGATTTAATGTAGAATACCAAATAGAGAAGGTTGGATTGCAAAGTCTTCATATTCTGCTCTTTATTTGGCACTCTGACCGTTGCCCCTTAATCAACCCGTCGACAAAATCGATCAACCGCTTATTAAGGTCGAATCCTCTACATCCTTTGACATTCAAAACGCTTTGTTCGATATTTAAAATTTAAAAAACCTGCATTTTCCTTAACCCGGGGTATCGGATTTTTTCTGATGCTGCAGCCATGCGGTGGGATTGGTTTCTTTAATGTAAGCGCTGACCCCTTTTATGATCGCATCACAAAGCCGCTCCTGGTATGCTGAACTCCTGAGTCGTTTGCATTCCCTGGAGTTGCTGATAAAAGATGTCTCAATCAATATGGCGGGCATCTGTGCGCCCAGCAACACATAAAACGGGGCCTGTTTAACTCCTTTGTTTTTCACATTGCTGTACTTCTTCTTCATCTGGCTGCAAAGCGAAGTCTGAACATAGCCTGCCAGACGACTTGATTCGTTGATCTTTGCATTTTGCATCAAATCATTTAAAATAGACTGCAAATCGCTGATATTTTTGGTGGAAGTCGCATTTTCACGTGCCGCCACTAAAATAGCGTCATCATCCGTGGCCAGGTTAAGGAAATAAGTTTCAATTCCATAGGCCCGTCGGTCTTTCACCGAATTGGTGTGGATGGAGATGAAAAGATCGCCGTTTTTCGTATTTGCAATGGCGGTCCGCTCTTCAAGCGTAAGAAATTTGTCGGTACTGCGGGTCAGGATGACTTCGCATTTGAGTTGCGAACGCATTTTTACGGCCAGTTTTTTGGCGATCTCAAGAACGATATTTTTTTCATGCACGCCCTTATAATATCCTGGAGCACCATAATCACGCCCCCCGTGACCGGGATCGATAATAACCCGGCGAACCCCCAGGGCAAACTGTTTGGCAAGCGCACTGGGTACAATCCGGGCATTGTTCTTTGTCTTTAAATCATTGCCCGTTTTGGCATAAGCCTCATTTTGGTCCATGCCCCACACATCAATCACGATTCTGAAAGGATTTTTCAAAGAAAATATTTTATAAGTTTTAAAAGACTTGATATCAACCACAACCCTTACCGCATCCTGTGTATACTGCCCGGCACGGACATTTGTGAGCAAGTGGTCGTTGATGGGCAGCAGCTTGTTCAAGCCGTTTCCCAGTCGGCTTCGGCTAAGGTCAACATACAACCGCTGGGGCTTTCCAATAGAAGGGTCCTGCTTAAGAAGCCGATTGGTAAAAACCATCTCTTTGTCCGCATCCACCACAATCCGGGTATAACTGGGGTTACTCCAGAATCGTATCCCGGTAATCTTTGAATACCCCTGATTTTGAGCGAATGTGCTTTTTTGAGTTGCGGCAGCCTTGACAGCCGACTCCCGGATAATCCCGGCAATGGCATCCGGTTGCTTTTTTTCCAGAAGACCGGGTTTTACATTACCCTGACCCATGCTGCTTTTCGCAGCCAGGGCCTTTTCATAGTAACTACTTTTTGGATAGGTACTGATAATAGCTTCAAATTGTGCCAGGGCTTGTTGCCTGTCGGCCTTCCTGAAAGAGAGCCCGTAAAGCTCCCGATAGAGCTTTCCGGCCATGTAGAGGCTGACCGAAGCCCAGGGGCCATGGGGATCATGGGCGCACACGTTCTTAAATTTTGCAATACATTTCAGCCAGTTATCTCTATATTTCATTCTGGCCGGCTTACCGCGCAGACGATTATAATCCTGCTCGGCCCGTATATACATTTCTTTTGCACTGATCCGGGTCGATTGTTTTGAGGCTGCTTTTGTTTTGGAAAATTCGGCAAGGGCCGTAATGGATTTGGGTTTATACCGGCTCGTGGGAAATCGTTTGACGATCCGTTTAAAAATATCCAGTGCTTCGGTTTTATCCGACGCCTTGAATGAGCGCTTATAGAGTTTCTGGTAAAGAACACCGGCGTGGTAAAGACCAGCCGCAGCCCAGGGGCCATTGGGATCTGCACTGTACACCGCCTGATATTTATAAATACATTTAAACCAGTTTTCTCTGTATTTCATTTTACGAGGGCTGTTTTTAAGGTACTTATAGCAATTTTCAGCCGTAAAAAACATATCCCTTGGCGTTGCTGCCGTGGACACACCATTTAATCCTGTCGGCAAAAAAATAAACAGCCAGGCGATCACTACTATCGGCAACACTTTTTTACGTAATCCAGGTCTCATACAGGTCCCAGCTCTCTGGCTTTTTCGTGAAGTTCATTCAAAAAATTTAAGGCATTGACAGGCGTTGTTTGTGCAATGTCGATCTGCTGCAGCTTTTCGATCAGGACCTGTTCGGGCTTGCGAAACAGACTCAGTTGCACATGTTTTTTTTCCAGCGATTCAGATTGCCCCGGGCTGTCTGAAGAAATACTGGAACCATGGTCCTGTTTTTCAATATCAATCAGAATCTTTCTGGCCCGCCGGATCACCGGGTCGGGGATACCGGCCAGCCTTGCGACCTGAATGCCGTAGCTGCGATTGGTGCCACCGTTCACCAGTTTTCTTAAAAAGATAATCTCCTCGCCCCATTCTTTGACCGCAATATTGAAATTTTTTACCCGCACCTTGCTGCGGGCCAGTTCCGTCAATTCATGGTAATGCGTTGCAAACAGGGTTTTCACCCCTTTATCCTTAAAATCATGCAGATATTCGGCCACGGCCCAGGCAATGCTCAAACCGTCAAAGGTGCTGGTTCCCCTTCCGATTTCGTCCATAATGACCAGGCTGTTTTCAGTGGCGTTATTAAGGATATTGGCGGTTTCCTGCATTTCGACCATGAATGTGCTTTGCCCCTGGCTCAGGTTGTCCAATGCACCGACCCGGGTAAAGATACGGTCGATTATGCTTAAAGAGGCTTTTTGCACCGGCACGAAACAGCCCATCTGGGCCATAATTACCAGGATGGCGACCTGGCGCAACACCGTTGATTTACCGGCCATATTGGGTCCTGTTATAATCAAAATTTGGTTTTGGTCATTATCCATTTGGATCGAATTGGGAACAAAGCGCTCGCCGGTAATCATCTTTTCCAACACCGGATGGCGGCCCTCCTCAATGGTAATGTGACCATCGGAATTGATATCCGGGCGGTGAAAATCGCTCTGCTCGGCAATTTCAGCCAGATTCAAAAAGCAGTCAATCCGCGCAATAAACCGGGCAAGTACCTGGATATCTTTATTATTTTTTTGGACCTGCTGCCTTATTTCATTAAAAAGACGATATTCAAGCAGGGCACGCTGATCTTCGGCACCCAGCACTTTCGATTCAAATTTTTTCAACTCATCGGTAATATACCTCTCGGCATTCACCAGGGTCTGCTTGCGAATATAATGCGGCGGTATTTTTTCCGAATGAATCCGGGACACTTCGATATAATATCCGAAGACTTTGTTGTACCTGACCTTCAGGGAATTGATGCCGGTAGCCTCTCTTTCCTTTACTTCCAGCCTGGCCAGCCAGTCCTTGCCGTTTTGGCTGATGGAAATCAACTCATCGAGTTCGGCCAGATAGCCGGTTTTAATAATCCCGCCCTCATTAATAGTCGGCCGCGCATCCTCCCGGATGGCCTTTTTTATCAGGACCGCCAGTTCATAAAGCAAAGATGGATCTCCGGTAAAATGATAATAGTCGGAATTCAGGCGGTCCAGTTCAACCATAATGTCCGGCAATTTTTCCAGAGACTGCCTCAGGGACAACAGGTCTCTGGCATTGGCATGACCCATGGATATCTTGCTTCCCAGTCGTTCCAGGTCATATACAGACTTTAAAGATTCCCTAAGGGCCTTTCTTACCATAGGACTGTCTTTGGCCTCTGCCACGGCATCCATCCGGAGGCGGATCTTCTCAGCGTCAAGCAGGGGATATCGCAGCCACTGTTTAAGCAGCCGGCCGCCCATGGATGTAATCGTTTGATCCATAACAGACAACAGCGTCCCTTTCCTGGACCCGTTCCTGATATTCTCCAAAAGTTCCAGATTACGGCAGGATACGTCATCAATCAAAAGATAATTGTTTAATGAATAGGTTTCAATTCCGCTGAAATGATCAATGGCCCTCTTCTGGGTTTCATCTACATAAAAAACCAGTGCGCCTGCGGCACTGATACCGGCTTTTAATTTTTCGCACCCGAACCCTTCAAGACTGACGGTTTTAAACTGTTGCGTCAGCCGCTCCCGCCCTCTATGGGGGTCAAACGCCCGGTCCTCGATAAAGGTAATGTATTTATCTGAAATCGCAGAAAGAACAGATTGAAAAGAAGGATCGTTTCGGCTGGCTTCAGCCAGTAGAATCTCACTGGGGGCAATACGCAGGACTTCGTCAATGACGGTATTTACATCGGTTGACTGGGCCACCTTAAATGTTCCGGTGGAAATATCCAGATAGGACAGTCCGATATGGGTATGATTTTTTGCAAGGGCCAGGACATAATTATTGGATTTTGCGTCCAGAAATTCATTTTCAACGATCATTCCCGGCGTGATAACCCGTACCACCTCGCGTTTTACCAGGCCCTTGGCTTCGCCCGGGTCTTCCACCTGATCACAGATCGCGACCTTGAAACCACGCTCTATCAGACGTGCGATATATCCCTGTACCGCCCGAAACGGGACACCGCACATGGGAATCGATGCGTTTTCTTTTTTGTTGCGGGAAGTCAGTGTGATTTCCAGTTCCTTGGATGCCCTCTGGGCATCCTCGAAAAACATTTCATAGAAATCACCCATCCGGTAAAAAAGTAAAGCGTCCTTGTACTTTTCCTTGATGGACAAGTACTGCTTGAGCATGGGCGTTAATTTAGTAGGACTCATGAATATGGACTGACCTGCTGCAATCCGGAAAATATTTCAACCAGAAACATTTCAAACGGTAGTCTTTACTTTGAAGACTCACCACCCATATCTTTCATGCTTCGTCAAAATCTTTGATTTTTTACCCGGCAGGGCATGGCCTTTATTATCAATCGCGTTTAAAATAAAACTTGCTCATTTGCCGGCATTTAATTAGGTCCCTGGCGTTTCGGCACTACCCGGTTCATCCGTATTTTGCGATTCTGCGTTCAAGCGTTCCACTTTTAAAGCCTTCAGTTCCTGCTTAAGCGCCGACACCTGCTGCATGCTTGAGGTAACCGAAGATTTCAAATCTTTAATAATTTTACTGGATTTAAATTTACCGAAAAGACTGAAAAAATAAGCCACCAGCAGGCCCATGGCAAAAAATGAAAAAAACAAAATAGCATTATAAATTTCCGGATTTTCATAATTGAAAAAGTACAAGTTAATAGCGAACTTTTGCCGAACCATAAAAAAAGCCTTGTTTTGAAACATGACCAGCCCAATAAAACCAATTATGACAACCCACAGCACAATTTTAATTTTTTTCATCCTTCTCTCCCGTATTATCAGGCTATTGTTTAATGAATAGATGCCAAATCACAACCTGCGGTCAAAAATAACCCATCAGCCCCGCCCAATAATTCAATAACCGCAGTCTGCATCGGCTGTGATCCTGAAAGCCGTGCATATTTATATAAAATATCCTGTTTACGCTTAAAATTCAACTCTTTTTTCCTTAAAAAGAAACAAGATCAATATCTCCCCACATGCCGATCCGGTCATTTTTGATAATTACGATTCCTGAAACACCCCTTATTTTATTTCCAAAATCAATCGCATCCTGGATATCGGTCTTTGAATTCACATAATTTCCGATAGATGTCGCTGCGGCATCCGCCAACGGGCACGATTTTGCAACAATACAAACCGCATCGGCGGTTCCCATGCTCATGGAATGACCAATAGTGCCCGATGATGTGCATACGGCCATGGAATGATCGGCAGAAATAATTGAAAGTCCGACACGCATGCTCAAGGGAGATTTCCCGGCAAAAATACCAATGGTTATCGGCGTATGGGTCCGAATAAAAATATCCCCCCCGTTTTCAACAATAACTTCATCGGTATAATTCAGCAGGCTTTTGCCTACCATCTCAGCAATACCGCCGGCAACTGCGGCCATGGGGCCGACACCGGCCTTTTGACCGGCAATGATCATCTCCCTGATAAGTACCGGTGCGATGCCGTCTGTTTCCAACGATGCCACTGAGGTCAAAAACAAAGGATTGCATCGGATATATGCCTCCAGGTATCCACGCTGCGCCAGTACGATTTCACGGGCCTGTTTTTCAAGATTGACCGGGGCATACAGCAGCAAATCTGTTTCTTTTACCATTACGGTAAAGCGTTTCAAATGATTGTGGCCAATATTGTTTCGATAGGTTCGGACCTGATAATCGACATCCGGCTGTTTCATAATCCAATCATCCCAATCCGGACACTCCGGGACCAAATTGAATATTAAAAATCAGATAAGGTATCTGCATGCTTCTGTTTGCCCAATTTCGAGTTTCAAATTTCGCTGCCGACTAACGCTCACATAGACAATTCGGATTCCAACTTATTGGGGCATTG
>CAZFXX010000143.1:0-8049 GCA_964522985.1 uncultured Desulfobacteraceae bacterium | reverse complement strand
ATTTGCCGCATCTTCAGCTGTACGCAGGGTAAATACGCCTTCCAGATCAAAACCCGGAATCGGTGGCTTTGCGGGTTCTCCACCCATCCCAAGAATTAATTTATCATAAGAATAATAATCCCCGTTTGCCACCTTTACTCTTTTATTTTCAGTATCTATCTCCTCAGCTTTCATATCTACAAAATGAATACCCTTGCTCTCATATTTTTCGTCGTCCTTATAGCACGGATCGGCTAAAGTATTCCCGGAACATATATAGGGTGTCGCGCATCTCGTGATGAGTCTTTTTTCCTCTCTGATTATCGTTACATCGAGATCAGGTTGTAATTTTTTTAACATTAACGCTGAATTCGCTCCCACAGCAGCATGCCCAATGGCTACAATTTTAGACAATTTTCCCATTTTAATACTCCCTTTTTATTATTGATTGATTATATTGAAACAAAAACATTCAAGCTATCAGCCTCGCCTGAAAGGTTCGGGACCTCAATAAATTTTTCGCAATTTATGTCGCTCAATTTCAAATAACGGCCACGCCCTGTCGGGCAAAAAATTAAAGATTTTGACGAAGCATAAAAAATATAAGTGATGAAAGACGCAGAATCGTCACTTTATTCCTCACTACTCGAAACTCATACCTCACTACTTTCGCATAAAACAGTATGCCTGATTATCAAGTGATATTTTTAATAAAATTTAAAGTTTTCAATACCGATTTCCACAAATATTGTGTGACTGTTTGCGGTAGCTTGATGCAGGTATCATGCCAAATCTACGAATTTCGTGGAAGCTATTTTCTAAAGCATAAAACAGAACCTTGCCCGCTCATTCTCAACAATCAATTGCACTGCCGGCGCTCCGCATATTTTATAGTTTAAAATTGACTCTTGAGGAAAAACCCGTTAACTGTTGGCCTTAAGGTTTGCGCAAGTTGCGCATTCAAAAAGGTGCAAAACGAATTCGTGCTTTATGTTTTTAAATGGTGGACCACGTCTGATAAATCTATCTGCGGAAGCCAAAATGTTTAATTCCTGACACTATAACCGGATATGTGCATCCAATACCCCTGCAAAAAATGATTAAAAAAGGATACCGGCATGTTTGATCAATCCGTTTACAAGCAAAGACGTAAACATCTGAAACTGCAAATTAAATCAGGGTATATCCTGTTGATAGGAAACGATGAAAGTCCCATGAATGCCGCTGAGAACTGCTACCCTTTCCGGCAGGACAGCAGCTTTTTGTATTTTATCGGACCGGACATCCCCGGGCTTACGGCCGTTATTGATATCGACCATGACAGGACAGCGCTGTTTGGTACTGATCGTACCATGGATGAGATCATCTGGACGGGCACCCAACCTTCAATCACCCGGCTGGCGGCCCAAAGCGGCATTGAACATACCGGCACTCCGGAAGCGCTGGTGACCTTCCTTGCGCGTCAGAAAACACAGAACCGCAAAATTCATTTTATCCCGCCCTATCGGGCAGAGACCCTGGTGAGGCTTGAAACCCTGACCGGCATTTCTCACCGGGAGATAATAAAAAATGCCTCAGTCGATCTGATCCGGGCCGTGGTCCGTCTGCGATCGGTCAAAACCGATGCAGAGGTTGACCAGATAGAAGGGGCAATTAATCTTTCCCATCAGATATATGACCATGCTCTGAAAACTGTTCGGCCAGGCATGTATGAGCAGCAACTGGCCGGGCAACTGACCGGCATTGTGAATGCACACGGCCGGCAAGTATCTTTTCCGACCATCCTGACCATTCATGGAGAAACCCTTCACCAGCGCCACCAGCGCCACCGAATGGGTGAAAACAATCTTCTTCTGCTCGATTCCGGGACCCAGTCCACAGAGTATTATGCATCGGATATTACCAGAACGTTTTCCATCGGCGGACGGTTTACACCCCGGCAAAAAGCCATTTATGAGGTCGTGCTCAAAGCCCAGGCCGCCGGCATCGAGAACACCCGGCCCGGTCGCCGATACAAGGATGCTCATCTTGCGACAGCCGAGTCAATGGTCTGCGATTTAAAGGCGCTGGGTCTGATGCGGGGGGATGTCAAGGAAGCCGTACACAATGGCGCCCACGCCCTATTTTTTCCCCATGGCCTGGGGCATATGCTGGGGCTGGATGTTCACGACATGGAAAGCCTTGGAGAAAACTTTGTCGGTTATGACGATCAAACCCGGAGAAGTGACCAATTTGGTTTGTCGTCCCTGAGAATGGCCCGCGAGCTCAAACCCGGTTTTGTCGTGACCGCTGAACCGGGGATCTATTTTATCCCCATGCTTATCAAACAGTGGAAAGCCGAAAACAGATGCGCTGAATTTATCGACTACTCAGAAGTGGAAAAATATAGAGAATTCGGCGGCATCCGGATCGAAGACGATGTGCTGGTCACCCAAAACGGGTGCCGGGTACTCAGCAAAAATATCCCAAAGGCGGTCGACCAAATCGAGTCGAGCCTGTCGCTATAGCCTCATCCTGGTTTACCATGAAAATACGCCAATACCCGACAGATCGTAATTCCTGAAGCAGGCAAAATCATCACATTCTTTTTTTGTCAGAACACCAATTGCCTAAAATATACGTAGCTCCCACACAATGACCCTGCTGAATTTTATTTTTAAAAGATATCTGCTTGTCCGTTGATGGCAATTGCCTAATCAAGGGCATATTTCACCAGGAGCCGTGCCGTGATAAGGGTACAAAATTTTAATCCTTTCTGTCGATTTCGCTGGCGGGAACACTTGTTGGAACGCCCTCATACGGTGTTCTCCGTGTATCCCTCTGGGCCTTAACGTCCCTCAATGTTTTCAAAACATCGATGCTGCTCTTCAGCCCTCTGATATACCGTGCCATATTTATACCCCCTCCGGCCAATTGAGCCAACGCCTGGACAAAATTCACATCTTCCAGCGTAAATTCCCAGGGAGTTGCAGTATAAACCCGCATAGCCCCAATCACATTGCCGCCGACCACAATCGACACCGATAACAGAGATGCGATCCCCTCTTTTGTGGCCTCCTCCGGGTACTGGATTCTCGGATCATCCATAACATCATAGATGGCCACCGGTCCTTCATGAAGTGATTGGGCAATGGAACGTAACGCACTCACAGGGCCTTTGCTGATGTATTCATCACTCAAACCAAAAGAGGTGGCCAGCTCCAGTTCATTAGTTTTTCGATTGAACAGAAACAGAGCACATCCTTTTACATCCAGTGCAGTCTTGATGCTTTCCACCGTCATCAGTGCAATTTCTTCCGGGTCCTTGGAATGCGAAATCGCCTTTGTCACTTTAAGCATTGTTTCATAATTGATAAGTTGTTTTTTCATGGTTTCTCTCCTTTCGTGTTTAATTATCATCATTTATCAAGATGGCCGGACCGACAAAACCGGTCAATGTCAGATAGAGGCAAGGAGGCATATGTGGGAAAATCTGTACAAAAAAATCCTGCAATTAATGTATAATGATTATAATTTTAGTGGCTCCGAATGTCAAATACAATTGCAAAGCCCTTAATCACGGGTAAGGATGAAACTACTCATATCTTTCATGCCTTTTCAAAATTTTTGTTTTTTTGCCCAAATCATCTTCAAATCTGTTACCATAACGTTCTAAACGTTACAATATTCAACATGTTAACACTTTATTTACCGTATTCATCCCTATTTCCATCACAAAATTATTATTTTTGCCCCTTATACAGACCTCGGTATTTAGTAAAACTTCTACGCTTAATATATGTCTGGATATCAACATTTTCAGGCATTTCAACAGAATAATTGGACATCTTGAGGGTAGATAGCCCTTGCAGTGGACTGTACGGTTCCTTGTTCAAAAAATCTTTCCGTGTATTCCGTATATTCCGTGATTTATTTTTTTCCACTAAGATTCCGTTTAACCACGGAACATACGGAGAAATGTATTTTTCTGGTGCCCAAAAATTTAAGCTAAAAAACTATATCTTCACGGGGTCTGTTAACTGACATTCCGCGTATTTACCAATCTTGGTATCTAAGTTATAAAAACTGACTGCCGGTAATTTGTTCTCTTTACCATGGCACCCGGGTATAAGGGCTTGCGCAATCCCTGAGATCAAAAATAATCCAAAAATGGCACAAAATTTGCTAATTAATAATTGATTTGGGCATCTAATATACGAGTACACTCCAAAAAATGATCGACGACGCCTATATTTGTTTTCCGGCATGGATTGGCAAATGCAAGGGAAAAATTAATCATGAGCAGGGATATCGACAATGGCACCTGAAAGAATACAGGAGACCAAAAAATTTAATTCTGTCATCAGACATGGGGTCACCTTAGTGGATTTCAATGCCCCCTGGTGTGCCCCATGCCGGGCTCAGCACCCGATTATTGAGGAGCTGTCCGAAAAATTTAAAGGGCAGGCAGCCATCCTTGAAATAAACGTGGATGAAAATCAACAAACCGCCATGCATCTAGGCATTGCCAGTATCCCGACCCTGATTATTTTCAAAGACGGGAAGGAAGTCCAACGGTTTGTAGGGCTTCAGAATACAGAACTACTTTCCAAAGCCATCCTCAGAACATTGAACCAGTTAGATGGTCCGGTCCCCAAAACCGGATTTTTGTCGGTAGCTCACGCGGGTGCCCATAACTCTGATGGAATCGGCAGATAGTCACTTAATTAATATAAGGGGGATAAAATGGGTGTTGAAATTTTAATCAGAAGAAAATTCGTTAAAGACAAGGCAACTGAAGTGGCCTCGCTTATGGTTGAATTGCGTTCCCTTGCCAGAGCACAGGTCGGTTATATCTCCAGTGAGTCATTACGGTGTGTGGACCCACCGGAAGAAAATGAGTACCTGGTCCGGAGTACATGGGCTTCTGCCGATGATTGGAAAAATTGGCTGCATAGCAAAGACCGGATCGCCATTCAGAGCAAAATTGATAAAATTACGAGGGAGCGTACCGAATACAGAATCTATGAGCCTCTGGTAGGCGGCATCATGCCTTCAATAAGTTAAACCTAAAAGAGATCGCCATTATTATGTATCAGAATAATAAATTATTTGATTTATATTTTGATTAAAATCCGAGGGAACAGATTCAGCCCTTTAACCGACAATCACTGTGAGATGATATAGGGAATAGTAAAATGAAAATTGCCGTGGCAACCGATGACGGGGCGTCAATCCGTAAGAACCATTTCGGTTCAAGTCGGTATTACCAGATTATTGAGATACTTAACGGGGAAATTATAAACAGGGAATTGCGCCGCAACCCTCATACGGAAACCAAGGATGACGGTCATCCTCACGGTGAGTCCGGTCCCATTCTTGAACTGCTCGAAGATTGCAGCCTGTTTATCGGTCGCAGCATGGGAAAAAAATCCGTTGCGGCCATTTCAGCCAAACGGATTGATTGTATTGTTACAAAATTTGAAACAATTGATGGCGCAGTAAACAATTATCTGAACGGAGCCGACCGGGGATTCAAATTCTATGACGCAGATGCAGGCAAATTTATTTCATGCCAGAAAAGAGAACTGAAAATAGGATTGGTTTAGAATAAAACCATAAAAAATACTTTCGCCCAATTGAAAAAAAGGATATAAAAGCGTTATCTAATTTTAGATTTCAATATTCGATTTTAACTCGATAACGCATCCCATTTGGGGAAAAATTTAAGGTGGCAAATAAAGGACGTCAGAAAACATAGGCAGGAAAATTATTTTCGACCGGTCCGGTTACAATCATGGGGAATAAAATCCCGAACATGGTTTGTTGACTGCATCGGTCGAAATATTTATAAAAATGACTACCCCGACGCATTACAGGCGCAATTTTTATGCTTTTATCTGGCACGCCCTTTTTCTGGCGTTTGCCTCCACATTTATTGACGTCAATACGATACTTTCTTCATTTATACTCAATATCGGAGGCTCCAGTGTGCATGTCGGTATTCTCACCGGGATTTCCATCGGCCTGCCCATGATCACCCAGCTTTTGTTTGCGGGGTTTCTGGCCGGTCGTATCCATAAAAAACCATTTTTGCTGGCCGGGGTTTATCTTCGGGTCATTGCCCTTGCCGGCATGGGATATACGTTGTCAATTGCTGTGTCCAGTGATCCCGGCCGGCTTTTATTCATGGTTTTCCTGTGGATTGGCGTTTTTTCCGTGAGCGGTGCCTTTGCCGGTGTCTCCTATACGGATATTATGGGAAAGACCTTCATCGGCCCCCAGCGAAAGACTTTTCTAGTCTTCAAACAATTCATCGCGGCTGCCGGCATGCTGGTGTCGGCCATAGCGGTCCGCCGTCTGGTAATGGCCTTTCCCTATCCTGAAAACTACACAATAATTTTCTTCACGGCATCCGGATTGCTGTTTATCGCCACCTTCGGATTCCTTATGATTAAAGAGAAACCAGCCGACACGACGGATTTTCACAGTATAATTCGCATAATAAAATCCATGCCGCATATGCTAAAATCCGATACTAATCTAACAAACTATATTTTATTACTCAATTTATCCAGCCTGGGGTATACCATTATCCCTTTTTTTGTTGCGTTTTCCAAATCCCTATTTGGGCTGGACCGAAACCAGATCGGCAATTTTTTGTTGTTGCAATTTACCGGTATGATCCTTTCGACCATTGTCTGGAAACAGGTTGCCGGATATTTTAAATTCAAGGGGATTGCCTTTGGATTCATCATTATCGCAAGCCTACTGCCGCTGGCAGCCCTGTTTTTTGCCAAGTATGGTATAGGCGTCTATCAGTGGATTTTTTTTCTTGCCGGATTTTCTATTTCCGCCTATAAAATTTTTTTAGACGGCATCCTGCTGGAAATCAGCACTGATGATAACCGGGCCATATATGCCGGTGTCAGCGGCGCATTAAGCCTTACCACTGCGATCTTTCCCTTAATTGCAGGTCTATTAATCGTCACCTTTGGTTATGCGTTGATCTTTGCGATCATGTCTCCGATGATTATATCTTCTGCATTTTTTTTGCGGCGAATAAAATGTGATAACCCGTAATGCTTTTTGGTGAAATTTTTTACCTGTTTCGCATAGATCAGGAAAAAAAGCAAAGCTGAAACCATCCGGTAAGGATTTTTAGGAATCGGTAACCTCTGTATAGCACCAACAAATACCGCGATGTTGAATAACAGGGACGAATTTATCAGATGATATGATAATATCCTGACGCCAGGGCACAGGAGGTGATGGTTATGCTGAAAAAAATAGAACTGGAAAACGAGATACGAGAACTTGAGGCACAGCTCAAAGACCGAGAAATGGCACTCCCGGCCCATTCGGTACGTGTTCAGCAGATGCTGGTCATTGAAGAACTGGAAGATGAAATCGAGAAAAAGAAAAAGGAACTGGAAGCACTCAGGTCGGCCGAATAAATAAACTGTATCGCTTCGGGGACAAACATAAAACTTTCAGATCATACCACTTTATCTTATATGAAAATAATGAGATATGCGTTTTGAGCAGTGAGGAACAAAATCGTAATTCTGCGTCCCTTGCGACTAAAGGCTCACCACTCATACCTTTCAGACATCGTTTTACCCGACAGCGTATGGCCGTTATTAACAGAAAAGTAGGAGCAGCCAATGGAGATACTGTCTATTTTTAAACATTCCGTGGTCATATCCGTTTTCGTGTTTGTCATGATGCTGCTGGTTGATTTTGTGGACACGGTCACCCATAGACGGATGTCGACGCTTGTGAAAGGGGGGCTGTGGCGTCAGTATGCCCTGTCCTCATTCTTAGGTTCAACGCCGGGTTGCTTGGGTGCTTTCATGAACGTGAGCCTTTATGTGCGCGGCTTGATTAGTTTCGGTGCAATTGTCGGCGGCATGATTGCCACATCCGGAGACGAAGCCTTTGTCATGCTGGCGCAGTTTCCACAGGCGGCCATGGCATTTTTCGGGCTGCTGTTTGTCTGCGGGATTTTGTTTGCACGGATCAGCGATAAAATCATCTCTGTTGTGGGCATTACCCCTTGCAAAGCCTGTCGTGAAATCGACTGCGAAC
>CAZFXX010000142.1:0-8188 GCA_964522985.1 uncultured Desulfobacteraceae bacterium | reverse complement strand
TAATCGTACCAAATAGGGGCATTCCATTAGCAATTTCGGAACTGCCGTCGATGGGGTCTATTATCCACTGAAAATCAGCATCGGGATTTGAGGTCCCAAATTCCTCACCGATTACGCCAAATTCAGGGAAAGTATCTTCTACCCTGCGCCTGAATAGCTTCTCTGCCTCAATGTCTGCTGTGGTTACCAGGCTCCCATCAGTTTTAGAATTAACCTGCAAACCCGATAAAACAGTAGAATTTATAAGCAATCTGCATTCCCTGGTATACTCTAAAGCCATATCCAGGTAATGTCGCCGCTCTTTTAGGCTGATTTCATTACGCAAATCTTTAATCATTTAATTTAACACCCGTAATATTCTTTAGTTTTGAGTGACCACTCATCAATTGTTGCCTTGAAATGTATCAATAGTTTTTTATTACATTTATTAAAATTGATGTCTTGTAAAAAGTCGAAAGTTTAAATTTTAACCGTAATAGATAGTGCTTGAGGGATTTTAAAAGCCTGTATATTGGATTGAAAATATTTTCGGCGGACTTTTTACGAGAGAGTCAAAATTATCATCAAAAATTTACAAGCTCATATTCAGCTATTTCCAGTTTATTAATTTCTTGCCTTTAATTTTTTAGCATAAAGGCGCCAAACATTAAATATAAGCGACAATTATTAATTTTTCGACAAAAAATAATGCTTTAAAATTACTCTGTCAATAAAAAATAAGATTAAAAATACATTTATATTAAAATAAATGGTTAATTATTGCATTAGATATAATAATAAACGAAAAATATTGTTGACAAGGATAAGTTGTTTTGTTAGCCATGTTAACAGTTTCGTAGAGGGTCTCAAATTTCATTCTTGAACATAACCTGTGATGGAAGATCTATTCTCTATTTTTTTATGAGCCCGTTAATTTTACGAAAAAAGATTTAATGCGGAATCCGGTTCACCCCTGACCGCAATGTGACGGCTACATTGTCCGCGAAGCTGAAAAAATACTCATGAAGATTATATCTATAGGGGCATGCATCTTCAACAGTATTCAGGCAATGTAGCTCTCCTCAGCACACTACGGGGAGTATCAGATGGGTTCAAAAAGTCATTTTGTATTGTAATGGACCACGGCGGTTCTCCTTATAATACAAATCCTTCGTCGGTTTTACCCCGCATCAAGATACGGGGAATTTTTAACAATTAAAGGAGGTGAAAACTAAATTTCGGGATCAATGGGATGACCCATTTTGCACAATGAATTTTTTAACAACCCCCCCCCCCCCCGGAGGAGAGGAAGAACAATAGCCCTGTTAAACCCGGATGGCTCTGATCTAACTGTCTTTCGCAACACACTTTTGCTCTGCCGATCCTTCCATTAATTTAAAAAGGAGATTGATTATGCAAACAGTATCGAAAAAGATGCTCCGGCTTCTGGCTGCGGTGTTAATCTGTGCCCCCCTGATGATGGGCACCCAGGCAATGGCAATTGAAAGAGGCGGTATTCTTTCAATTTGTATATCTTCATCCGTAAAAACGCTGGATCCTCATAAAGTCGTCGGTGATGAATCCTATCATGCCACCTTCCACATTTTCAGCACATTGACCCGTATCGGGTTCGATCTAACCGCCAAACCGGAATTAGCGGAATCGTGGGAGCATAATGACACAGCTACAGTCTGGACCTTTCATCTCAACAAAAACGCAAAATTTACCAATGGCCGGTCAGTGACGGCCGAGGATGTCAAATTCAGCCTGGATCGTGTTCTTGATCCCAAGCAGTGTCCCAGAGGTCATTCCAAAATTGGGCCCATAAAGGAAGTCCTGGCCAAGGACAAGCATACAGTTGTAATTAAACTTACAAAACCGTATCTGGATCTCCCTGTGGATTTGGGCAGTGTTTTCCCCCGCATAATTGCCAAAGAAAATCTGAAAGACATTAATACCCATCCCATCGGTTCCGGGCCCTTTAAGCTCAAAAAATGGCAAATGGGCGGTGTTACCATCTTGGTCAGAAACGAGAATTATTTTCTTATGGGCGAGGATGGCAAGCCGCTACCCTATGCCGATGAATTTCGAATCGTTCCCATCAAGGAAAACTCCTCACAACTGGCGGCGCTTCAAAGCGGATCAGTGGACATGATGTATCGCCTGAGCTATGATCTGGTTCCGACGGCCAAAAAATCAAACAAGGTCGTTGTGGTCGGCGGTCCGACACTAGGCTATCAGCCGCTGGTTTTAAATCTTGACCCGGTGGTTGGCCCAGGGCAGGATGCGGAAAAGATGAGAGTTTTCCGCAATTCAAAAGTCCGTGAGGCTTTCTCCTACATTGTTAATAGACAAGCGATGGTGAATATCGCTTTGGGAGGCTTGGGGACCATTGGCAACGACCAGCCGATTCCATCTTTTCATGCCTATGCCAATAAAAATATAACACCCAAAAAGCAGGATATTGCGCTGGCCAAAAAGCTTTTAGCCGAAGCAGGTGTTAAACCGGGAACCCACTTTAAACTATACACCAGCGCGGGCAGGGCGGGAATGTCTGAAATGGCCGTCGCTTTCCAGCAAATGGCGAAAAAAACCGGCATCGTCATCGACGTTGAAATGATCGACATCTCGCGCTACTGGACTGATTACGATTTTAAAGCACCTTTCATAGCCAGCAACTGGGGCGGCCGTGGGACCATCAATGCCTCCCTGAAACCTTATTATTATACGGCCGGTAGTTCCAACGAAGCCCATTACAGCAACCCTGTGCTTGATAAAATTTTTGACCAGGCGGAAAGTGAAAGTAATTTTGAAAAGAGAAAAGCCCTTTATGGACAGGCACAACAGATCATCAGTGACGCATGTGTTACCATCATTCCCTATTACAAAAACTTCTATTCGGTGGCAACTCCGAAAGTTCATGGACTGAAGGTGCATCCGATAACCTATTTATACGTGGATCACATCTGGAAGAATAAATAGGCTTTCCAATTTAAAACATAAAGAAGGGAACCGGCGAGCGTGCCTGATCAAAAATGCACGCTCGTCTCTTCAGCACTTGCCACCCACACCACCTGTGTTTACAGATCCCCTTTTTTTCTTATTCTAAGCAGGACAAGTATTATGAAAGATTTTATTCAGTTTATCTTAAAAAGATTGGGGACAACCGCAATCACTCTCATTATCATCTCAATGATCATCTTCGGTGTTTGCCATCTAATGCCGGGGGATGCCGTTGATATGATGTTAGGTGGTATTTCGCTGCAATCTCTGGGTGAGACCACTATTGATGAGTTGCGTAAGGAACTAGGATTGAATCTGCCTGTTTATCAACAATACTACAACTGGGCCGTTGGGATATTTCACGGCGATCTGGGCACCTCGTATATTATGAAGGCGCCCATTGCGCCGCTGGTGATCCGCCGCCTGGGGCATACGTTGCTCTTGGCGGTGCCGGCATCTTTAATGATGATCGTTTTCGGTCTGTCGCTGGGGATATTGTCGGCCGTAAAAGAAAAAACCTGGATAGACCAGGGAATTTCTTTTGTGAGCCTTTCCATGCTCTCGGTGCCGTCATTTCTCACCGGCACGCTGTTTATCTACATCTTTTCGGTAAAATTGGGCTGGATCCCGGCAGCTTACAATATTCTGGATCTTGAGGGGATGAGTATGTTTAAAATGATGGGTGCCTATTTCGGCATTTTACTATTTCCCAGTTTAACTTTGGGATTTGAGTCGATTGCTTATGTTAACCGCCAGACTCGGGCATCAATGATCGAAGAACTCAAAACAAATTATGTGCGCACGGCGGTATTAAAGGGCGTTCATCCGAGAGATGTCGTTTTGCATCATGCGCTCCGCAACGGCCTTTTACCGGCCATTACCGTCATCGCCTTTAACGTCGGGCAAATTATTGCCGGCACGGTCATCATCGAGGTGGTATTTTCTTATCCGGGCATCGGCAATTTAATGATCATGGCCATCAAATTTCGGGATGTGCCCCTGATACTGGCGACAATGATCGTTATCTCATCAGGGTATGTTTTTGCAAATCTGGTTGCCGATATTCTCTACACTCAACTGAATCCACGCATCAAGTATTCGTAATGTGTTTAAAAGGTGTCCCGATGTCAAATAATTCTTTAATGCAGTTAGGTTTAAAGAAACTCATCACCGACTTTTTTAAAAATAAAATTACCACAAACCTGATCATCGGCATCGGAATCTTGGCCGCCTTTGTTTTGATTGGCATATTTGCGCCTCATATAACGCCATACGATGCCGATGAAATGCATTATGAGCATTTAAAGGAGATGCCTTCAGCGTCATTTCTTCTGGGTACGGACCGTTATGGGCGGGATGTCCTGAGCCGTGTGATCGTGGGGACCCGGGCTACGCTGCTTGTCGCATCGATCAGTACACTGCTGGCGCTCTTTTTAGGCATTACATTCGGAGCAACAAGCGCTTTTTTCGGCGGGCAGGTCGATAATATTATGATGCGGATCAACGACATTTTCATGTCTTTTCCGACGCTGATTTTCGCCATACTGGTCATTGGCGTTCTCGGGCCCAGCATGATCAACGGCGTCATTGCCATCGGTATTATTTATGCCCCGCGGGTAACGCGGGTGGTAAGGGCACAGGCTCTTAACATCGTGCATCTGGAATACATCGATGCGGCCAAGGTCCGTGGAGAGTCCTCCTTTTATATCATTTTCAGAGAGATGCTGCCCAATCTCTGGCCCACTATTATCGTGGAAGGGTCCATCCGTTTAGGGTATGCCATTCTTTTAACAGCCAGTTTGGGGTATATCGGTCTGGGGCCGCCGCCGCCGATGCCGGACTGGGGCCTCATGGCCTACAGCGAACGCGGTTATATGTTTGAAACCCCCTGGCCGGTCTTTGCCCCTTGTATCGCCATTGTTATCGCCGTGATCGGCGTCAACCTTTTCGGGGAAGGACTCAAAGATATTTTACTCGCCAAGGGGTCCCGGTCCAAGGAGGCCAAGGCATGACAGGTAAAAATTCTGCAAGCGCCAATTCAGACACTTCAACGGAATCGGCAGTGTTGTCCGTCCGTAACGTAGACATTACCTATTACAGCAGAGGCGTTAAATTTCCAGCTATTCGCAACGCATCTTTTGATATCCAATCCGGTGAAGCTTTCGGCCTGGTAGGAGAATCCGGCAGTGGGAAAAGCACGTTGGCATATGCCGTCATGAAATATCTATCCAGCAACGGTGAAATTGCCGGCGGTGAAATTATCTTCCGGGGCACCAACCTTATGACGTTAAGCAGCAAGGAACTGCTGAGCCTTCGGGGCCTTAAAATTTCCATGGTTCCCCAAGACCCCCTTACAAGCCTTAACCCGAGTCACAGGGTCGGCGATCAGATATCTGAAATACTAAAAATTCATTATAAACTGAATAACAAAGAAGCTCACAAACAAGCGGTTGCAATGCTCGCTCAGGTTCACCTTCCTACTCCGCAATTGACCGCTCTCAAATACCCCCATCAGATCAGCGGCGGACAACAGCAGCGGGTGTTGATCGCCATGGCATTTTGCACCACCCCTGAACTTCTGATCATGGATGAGCCTACAACAGGCCTTGACGTCACTACCCAGGCACACATTCTTGATTTGGTAAACGAAATGAAAACCAGACACAACACGGCTATTTTGTATATTACCCATAACCTGGGTGTTGTAAAAAACCTGTGTGATCGGGTGGCCATTATATATGCAGGTGAGATTGTTGAAGAAGGTGGTGCTGGATCAATATTCCGAGAACCCGCCCATCCATATACCCGTGCACTTTTAAATTGTATTCCCAAAACGTACAGCCGTGAACCTGAAACAAGACTTAATGCCATCGAAGGTTTTTTGCCCAATCTGGCGGAACTGAAACCCTCTTGTATTTTTTCGACCCGGTGCGAATTCGCCCAGGACAAATGCCATCAGCAGAAACCTTCATTTTTGGAAATCGGAGATAATAGACGAATAAAATGTTTTTTTGATACTTTTAGAAATAGGGACCAACCGGTATCGATTGATGAAAAACACGCAGTTACCCTAAATGATGAATTTTTGATAAAAATAAACAATTTAATTAAACTTTACCCCACTAAAAGAGGGAATCTGCGTGCCATTGATGATATAAGTTTTGAGTGCCGAAAAGGTGAAATACTGGGTATTGTGGGTGAAAGCGGATGTGGTAAAACGACAATTGCAAGATGTATTGTGGGACTTGAGAAAAAAAGCGGGGGGAGCATCTTATTTTCCAATCAAACGATAGGCACTATTCGTAATCGCAGCAAAGATATGTGTCAAAAAATTCAAATGGTTTTTCAAAACCCCGAAGCCACCCTGAATCCACAAAAAACCATCGAAGAAATTATCACAAGACCCCTTGCCCTTTATAATATTGTCTCTAAATCTCAACGACGTAAGAGGGTTATTGAACTCCTGGAATCTGTTGATTTAAATGAATTATATCTGACCCGTTATCCTCATGAAATATCCGGCGGGGAGAAACAGCGGGTAGGTATAGCAAGGGCCTTTGCCACAAAACCGGAATTGATTATTCTTGACGAACCAATCTCAAGCCTTGATGTATCCGTCCAGGCAGGAATACTTAATTTGCTGCTGGATCTGCAGGAAAAACATAATATAACTTATATCTTCATAGGCCACGACTTAAGTGTTATCCGCCATCTGTGTAATAGTATCATGGTTGTTTATATGGGAAGAATTTGTGAAGTTGGTCCTCCTGAGGAGCTATTTGATCCCCCATATCATCCATATACAGAGGCACTGCTTGCAGCGGTTCCGGCAGTTGAGCCTGGCATAAATCAAAGAAAGATACTGCTCACGGGAGAGATGCCCAATGCGATTGATTTCATGCCGGGATGTCCTTTTTATTCACGGTGTCCGAGAAAAGTCGGCAAAATTTGTGAACAGGTAAAACCGAAAGAAATTGAGATAAAACCAGGGCACAGAATTGCCTGTCATATACCCCCGGAGGAATTATCTGCTTTTGAGCCTATATTCAGTTAACATCGACGGTAGTGTCGTCCTGCGGCCTGATTGTTTTTTTAAAAAGGCATAAATGTTTCCTTTAATCCACAGATTTCGCAAATTATCCCGTTTACATCGGTATTAACCGTGACCGGCAGCTATTTTTTTGTGTGGATGGGGCTAAAAATATAAACAAATAATTACAATATTAAGACATTGTGATGCATAAAAATCAATTTAATATAATTATTTTTAATAAAATTATATATTATATCAAAATTCAAAAATTTTCTATTGACAAACAAATATCACTCCGATATTTGTTTTCAACAAAGCGTATCGGTAACAGTATGCGACCCTGGCTGGACATCGATTCATTTGTACAACTAATTTGCCTCAAGGATTAATCAGATGACATCACCTGATAAAGACATAGATCTTCTGGATAGAAAAATTATTCTTGCGCTTCAAGAGGATGCCCGCAGGCCTTATAAAGAAATTGCCAAGAACCTTGAGGCTTCCGAGGGTACCGTTAAAAACCGGGTAACGCGTCTGATCAACAGGGGGATTTTAAAATTAGAAGCCAGAGTTAACCCCTTTGTTTTGCCCAATCGTGTTTCAGCTATCGTCGGGGTAAACATCAAAGAGCGAAATCATGAACAGATAATTAAGGAGCTTGAAAAAATTCCAACTGTTACCAGTGCATGGAATGCCGCCGGACGGTTTGACCTTTTTTTTGAGGTTATGGTTGATTCCATGAATTCGCTCAATGATGTTTTATTCAGGAATGATTTAAAAAAAATCGATGGGATCACCTACACGGAAACATTTATCACCCTGAATTCAAATTCAAAATATTTTAAGTTGGCATAAAAAAGAGAGGAGAATCAAAAATGGATAATTATCAACAAAAGGGTTCTAAAAATCGAATTTTATCAAAAGAGCAAATCAATCAGGTTAACGAATATGCCCTTAAACTGATGGAAGATATCGGTTGTAATGTGAGCTGTGAAGAGGCTCTGGAGATTCTGGGCCAGGCCGGATGTGATGTAAGCAATCCGGAGAGGGTGAAAATTCCCCGCAAGCTCGTACTGGAGGCCATTGAATCCGCCCCCGGTGAGATTGCAGTTTACGATCGTAACGGCAGGCCTGCCATGGTGCTGAAAGACAACGCATGCTACTATGGAACCG
>CAZFXX010000141.1:0-8207 GCA_964522985.1 uncultured Desulfobacteraceae bacterium | reverse complement strand
CAATTCCCACACAGCATGCAAAACGAACAGGACGTTGATCATGCCAAACTTCATCTCTGAAGACGACATAGAACAGGCGATATTACAGAAGCTGAACCGGCAATACGGTTATGACCTGCTCAACTGCTATACCGCCGATGCAGCGGACCTGAACGACGGGTCCAACCGCAGGGACAAACGCGATATCATTTTTGAAGATCGGCTGCGGCAATCAGCCTTACGGTTAAACCGTAAGATTTCGGAATCCGCCATCGAAGAAGCCCTGGAACGGCTTATGGACAAACGCCATGCCATGTCGCCGGTGGCGGCCAATCGTGAAATCGACGGACTGATCCGCGATGGCATTCCGGTGGTGTTTGAAGATGCCCGGGGCCGAACCCTGCATGAACGGGTACGGGTGATCGATTTCAATGATCCCGGTCAAAATCGATATCTGGCTGTATCCCAGCTATGGATCAAAGGGGAGCAGCGGTATCGGCGGCCCGACATTGTCCTCTATGTCAACGGAATTCCACTGGTATTCATCGAGCTGAAAAATTCCAACGTCAAGCTAAAAACTGCCTTTGACGACAACCTGACCCGCTACAAACACGACATCCCCCAGCTTTTTCTGACCAACGCCTTTTGCATCCTGTCCAACGGCATCGAAACCCGGGTGGGCAGTTTCACTGCGGGGTGGGAATTCTTTTTCAACTGGCTGCGGGCAACAGATGAAAAGGAGAAGGTGAATCGTAAAGAGGTCCAGCGCCAGGGGACCAGCCTGGAGATTGCCGTGGCCAGCCTTTGCGCCCGGGATCGCCTGCTGGACTACTTGGAAAATTTTATTCTCTATTACCAGGAGAGCCGGAAAATCATTGCCCAGAACCATCAGTTTATCGGGGTCAACAAGGCGTATAACGCCTTCCTTAACCGCAAAGAAAAAGCGGGCAAACTGGGGGTGTTCTGGCATACCCAGGGAGCGGGCAAGAGCTTTTCCATGATTTTTTATGCCCGCAAAATTTTTCGCAAACTCATCGGCAACTACACCTTTGTGGTCATCACCGACCGGGATGATCTGGACGGCCAGATTTATCGCAATTTTCTCCATACCGGCACGGTGAAAAAAAGCGCAGCGGCCCAGCCCAAGGACAGCCGGGAAATGCGCAAATTTTTAAGGCAGAACAAACGCATCGTCTTTACCCTGATCCAGAAGTTTCGCTATCCCAAGGGGAAGGAATACCCCTTGCTGTCCGACCGGGACGATATCATTGTGATCGTGGACGAGGCCCACCGTACCCAGTACAAAACCCTGGCCGAAAACATGCGCCGGGGCCTGCCCAACGCCCAGTACATGGCCTTTACCGCGACGCCGCTACTGGGCCGGGACCGCAAAACCAGCACCTGGTTCGGGGACTATGTGAGCGAATACAATTTCCAGCAGTCCATGGATGAAGGTGCCACGGTGCCGTTGTTTTATCAAAAACGGGTGCCGGAAATGCAGATCCAGAACGAGGATTTGAGCGACGAGTTTTACGAAATTCTGGAAGATGAAAACCTGGATGATGCCCAGCAGGCCAAGCTAGAAAATAAGTTCACCGCCGAAATCGAAGTGATCAAACGGGACGACCGGCTTGAAGCCATTGCCAAGGACATCGTGTATCATTTTTCACGGCGGGGCTATCTGGGCAAAGGGCTGATGGTATCGGTGGATAAGTTCACCGCTGTGAAAATGTACAACAAAGTGCAACATTTCTGGAAGGCGGAAATCAAGACACTGCGAGGGCGCATTCAAAAGTCGGTCAATGATATTGAAAAAGCGCGATTGAAAAAAAGGGTAGGCTATATGCGCACGGTGGATATGGCCGTGGTGGTCAGTGAAGATGCCGGTGAGACGAAAAAGTTTGCCGATAAAAAATTGGATATCAAGCCACACCGCGAGCGTATGAAACGCCTGGATGAACACGGTCATGACATCGAGTACAATTTCAAAGATCCGGAACACCCCCTGCAACTGGTCTTTGTGTGCGCCATGTGGCTTACCGGATTCGATGCCCCTACCCTGTCGACTCTCTATCTCGACAAACCCATGAAAGATCACACCCTGATTCAGGCCATCACCCGCGCCAACCGGGTGACGCCCTTTAAAATCAATAACGTGTCGAAGAACAACGGCGAGATCATCGACTATTACAATGTCTTTCGAAACATGAAAAAGGCATTGAAAGATTACGGCCAGGGCGGGGAGGGGCAGGACGAAGCGCCGGTCCGGGACAAATCGGAACTGTTTACGCTGCTGGACGAGGCCATCGAACAGGGGTTGGGGTTTTGCTCGGAAAAGGGGATCGATCTGCCCGGCCTGCTGGAAGAAAAAGAGGTGTTCAAGAATATCACAAATTTTAAGACCTACGCCGATATCCTGCTCGGCAGGGACGAGTGGCGCAAGGCGTTCAATGTCTATGACAACACCATTTCATCCCTGTACGAGGCTTGTAAGCCAGAAATCCTGGGGCAACGGCAGCAACCCATGGTTTCTGTGTTTCAGTATCTGCGGGGCGTCGTGGACAGCATCATCGAACAACAGGATATCGATGCTGCCTGTCGGAAGGTTGCCGAACTGCTTGATGAAAGCGTAGTGGTCGACCATTTCGAAGGTAGGTCTGCCGGGGAACCTGCGCCGGTGTACGGCCTCGTCCAGAATGGCAAAACCTGGGATTTGAGTAGAATTGATTTTAACAAGCTGAAGGAAGATTTTCAACATGCGGCCCACAAGAATATCGAAATTACCGATTTGCGGGTGTTTATCGAACGCAAGCTGGCGCAGATGATTCGGCAAAATGTGACCCGCATCGACTTTGCCCAGCGTTTTCAGGAGATCGTTGACAACTACAATGCCGGCGGTGCATCCACGGAGAACTATTACAACGACCTGATGGACTTTACCAAAAAGATGCGGGCCGAAGATGAGCGCCATATTCGCGAGGGCCTGACCGAGGATGAGCTGGAGCTCTTTGACCTGCTGAAAAAGAAAAAAATGACCCGGGCGGAGACCCGGAAGGTCAAGCTGGCGGCCAAATCGCTGTTGCATCGATTGCTGGAAGAGCATCCCCGCGTATTGATCCAGGATTGGCATAAGGATACCCAGACACAAACGATTGTAAAATCTGCCGTCGAAAAGGTGCTGCACGAAAACCTGCCTGAAAGCTATGACCGTGTGCTGTTCAAGAAAAAATGCGATAATGTGTATCGACTGATTTTCGATTATTCCAGCAAAGGCGAAAAATGGGCGGCATGATGTAGGAGGTGGGATGAAAAAAGTTAAAGAAATGCCGGTATTCAGCAGGCCCCGCGAAAAACTTCAGGAGAAAGGCGCCAAGGCATTGTCGGACAGGGAACTGTTGGCGATTCTTCTGGGCAGCGGTTCACCCACCCGGGATGTGCTCACCCTGGCGGAAAGGGTTTTGAAAGTATTGGATGACACCAGTGCCAATCCTGCCCTTGAGCAGCTCCAGGCCATCGACGGCATCGGCCCGGCCAAAGCCACCACGATCCTGGCCGCCCTTGAGTTTTCCCGCCGCCGTATCCGCCCCGAAGGGATCAAAATCAACCTGCCACCGGATGTCTTACCCCTGATCCAGCATATGGCGGACCGCAAACAGGAACATTTCCTTTGTATTTCCCTTAATGGCGCACACGAGGTCATCGCCGTCCGAACCGTCTCGGTGGGGCTCGTCAACAAGACCCAGGTGCATCCCCGGGAGGTCTATGCGGACCCGCTCACCGACAGGGCAACGGCCGTCATCGTGGCCCACAACCATCCCACCGGCAACCTTGAGCCAAGCAAGGACGATATCACCATCACCCGCCAGCTAAAATCCGCCGGCGAAACCCTCGGCATCAGACTCCTTGATCACATCATTTTCAGCCACAGGGGGTATTACAGTTTTCTGGAAAACGCTAAGCTGGATTGTTGATAATATTTTCAACTACGGCAAAGGGAACACCCGCTGGCCTGACAGGCCGCACAGAGCAGGTGTAACCCCTTGCACAGGCCGATGCGGTACATGCTCTGTCCGCAGGCCTCGCACACCAGGGGGTCCATTGATTTTGTCACGGGGTTGTAGATCATGGAGAGGTTCTTTTGCTGCCGTCCGGAAACGGCGGTAAACAAGACTTTCACCGCAGGGGTGCTGACGGCCATGGCAGCGGAAAGGGATACCTTGATATGGATGCTGTATTTGTTCAGCAGGTCGGCCTGCTTGGCGGCCAGTTCACCGGGAATCAGCGCGATTTTTTCTTTTCGTTCGGCCTTGAGCCGTTCGGACAGGCCCGTTCGCATCAGGCTTTCCGTCATCTCATTTTCCAGGGCACGGTAGTATTCGTCAAGACTTGCCGTATCTCTTGAAAACCGCCTGTTCATGCTCTGCCTGAATTCGGTGATTTCCTGTTTCACCGTATCAATCACATATTGTCGTACAAGGGCCATGAGCCGGTCGATATCGGCCCTGTCATAGGCCCGGGACATTGTTTTCCGGTAGTCTTTCCCCACACCGGTCAGGTTCTGGATCATTTCCGGAACCACGGCCCCGGTCTCCATGTTCACGGCAAGGTCCACAAGCCCTTCCTTCTGCTCGTCACTCTGGGCCAGAAATTTGCACGTGACGACGAGATAGTGGGTTTTGACCTCCCCGAATCCGGACACACGGCCCGTGGTCTTGTAAAACTCAAACTGGTCGCGGATAAGATGGTCGTAGCCGCCCTGTTTCAGATACTCAAAGGTCAGGGCCATTGCCAGCAGGGGCGGACGGGCGCCTGCCATGGCTGAAATTTTTTCCAGCAGCGGCGAGCCGAAGTGGATGGGATAAACCGGGGCGCCGTCACTCCGGGTGTCGGCGACCGTACCTGGCGTTATGGAAATATAATCGTCCAGGGCCAGGGTTTTTGAAAGGGATTTTGGCAGCAACAGGTCAATCCGGGAGCCCGTTGCCTCGATCAAGGCGCCTTTTGCTTCAAGGAACCGGCAGACAAAAGTGGCCAGTTCACCCTCGGGTCCGGAGAAAAGCGCACTATAATTCATAGGTGTCTCCAAACAATTTATCATCCAGTTCCCGGGTTTTCTCGTATCCTATCCGGGCGCGTTTCAGGCGGGTGCCCAGATTATCAAAGGTTTTCTTACAGTCTTCTTCGGTGGCTGCATCCACCCAGATGTCATAGACCATCTCTTCGAACTCCTTTTCGCTCCGGATTCTGCCGATGATCATGTCAATCTCACCGATCACCATTTCAAACATATTTATTTTCCGGTCCAGGATATCCAGGATATAGTCTTCAATGCTGCCGGCGGCACAGAAGTTGAAAATCTGCACCTCCTTTTCCTGGCCGATCCTGTGAATCCGTCCGATTCGCTGCTCGATCTTCATGGGATTCCAGGGAAGGTCGTAATTGACCATACGACAGCAGAACTGCAGGTTCCTGCCCTCGCCACCGATCTCGGTGGTGACCAGAATCTCTTTTTGATCCTGAAACGCTTGGATTTCCCGATCTTTCCGGGCGTTGTCCATGCTGCCGTGGAACCGGGCCGCCGGAATGTGGTGCCATTCTAAAAATTTTGCAATATGATCAAGGGTCCCCCGGTATTTTACAAAAATGATCATTTTTTCTTTAGATGACCGGATCAGCTTTAAAAGGGCCTTGTTTTTGGGGGTATCCAGGGTTGTCCGGCAAAGATTTTTAACGGCTAAAAGCCCCTGTTCATGCTCCCAGAGATAGTCCCTTTTTGTGAGCATCTTTGAAATGGAAAGTCCCACGGCTGTGGGCGATGATCCGGCCTGGGCCAGGAGATTCTTGGCGACAAGCCGGCCCCGGCCCTTGGATTTACTGTGAATATCCATAATCAGGGCCTTGATCTGCTGGTAAAAAGCGATGTCCTGATCGGATGCCTCAATGCGGATGGTCTGGGCAAATCGGGGCGGAATGTTGATGCCGGCAAGGGCCCGTGTATTTCGGATCATCACCTCCCCGAGAAGTTCCTTGAGCAGTGCCCGGTTCCGGGGGTCGGTGGGGTCCCCCCGCTTCATGAATTTTTCCCGGAAAGCCGTGGCGGTTTCAAGCTGCCCCGGTTTCAGCAACGTGATGAGGTTGTATAGCTCCATGAGGTTGTTTTCCACGGGTGTTGCCGTGAGCAGGAGGATAAACCGTTTTTTCAGGGCGTTAACCAGTTTCCAGTTGAGCGTGGTTTTATTTTTTAAATGGTGGGCCTCGTCAACGATGACCATGTCGTATTCCCTGGCCGTCACGGCAGCAAAATTTTTCTTGGACTTTGCCTGATTAATGGACGCCAGAATAAAAGGGGCTTCCCAGAATGTATCTTTTTTGGATTTAAAATCAGGATCATCGGTGGACGGTATATCAAGGCCGAACTTTGACGTCAATTCCTCTTTCCACTGACTGACCAGGGGCGTCGGTGTCAGGATGAGCCCTGTTTTAACCATTCCCCGTTTGACATACTCACTGAAGACCATCAGGGCCTCGATGGTTTTTCCAAGGCCCACCTCATCGGATAAAAGGGCCCGGCCCCTGAAGCGTTTGAGGACTTTTTTGGCCGTCTCTTCCTGATACCAGTAGCGGCGCACCTGGGAAAGAGAAGAGAGACACACCAGGGTTTCAAAGGATTCCTTGAACCGGATGGCATGGCTCTCCAGAGCCAGATCGTACAGGTCCGGCCCTGCCGGTTCAGGGTTTAAAAACGCGTCGTAAAAAGATGCCTGATCAAGATCAAACTGCACCGGTATTTCAGGCAGGGATGCGGCAGCAGGCACTGCAACAGTTGCTTTTTCTTCAACGGCCTTCCCGATTTTAGAGGGTGGGTCGATTTGTTTTTTACGATTTGGCAACGATTTTTCCATACGTTTTTTTTGTCTGGAAAGGGGCGGATCGGCATTAACGGCCGATTTGGCCTTCTTGCGCCATTTTTCTTCTTCGAGCTTGTAAAGGCAATATTCTCGAACCTCTTTTATGCCTTTTTTCACCTTGGTTTTGCTTTTGACAGTCAGGGTGGAAAATCGGGCAAGGAGCTTTTCCGTATCGTCAAGGCACTCCTGAAACCTGTTTTTTTCTACAAGCATGTAGAGTCGCCTTATTTTGTTTTCATCGGGCAGTTTCCCAAGCCTGTCCAGGCCGGCCATGGCTTCCAGTTCCATATCCGTATTATCCGAAACACTGCCGATGTGCCCCATGAGATGTAGCAGATATTCATTTGCGGGCAGGCGTTTTACCGCCTTTTTGACCGCTGCCACGGCCTTGTCCATATGGCCGGTTTCAATATATTCAGCAGCCTGATCGGCCAGTATCTCACCCTTATCCCGGGCAGCGGTTCGCGAGCGTGCGGCCCGGGCTTTTTTTTGCCGTGCCTTTTGTTTCTGCTTTTTTTTAGCTGTTGACGGTTTTGCCAACGAGGTACTCCTACTATTGATAAGGTTCGTAGAGCCGCAATTATGACTTTTTTGCCAAATTAGTATGATATAAAAAGCAATAAAATGCCAGCAATTTTTTCCCCGTGGCAGGCTGTCCAACAAAGGCCGGGGCTGGAATTATCAGCAAATCATCAAAATAGGATAACTTTATTTTTCCGTATTATTATCTGCTTTTTATTGTCTAAACCTGATTTTGATTTTTACAACAGACAAAGTCGGAAAAACTGATAAAGAAAGAAATTGACAGTTGGATCACCCCTGTAATAGGTATTACACCAGTGATGTCCCTGGACCACGGTTTTGGTCATGAGACACAATAACCCTGAAGCGGAGAGGCGTTGGTAATGAAACTGTGGCTGGTGTATGCATTGATGACCGCATTGTTGTGGGGGGTGTGGGGGTTTTTCAGCAAACTGGCTGCCAGGTCCTTGAAGGTCCCGGATATATTACTGGCATCGGCTATCGCCCAGTTTTTGTTCCTGGCCTTTTATCTGACACCGATGGCAAAAGAGCTTCATTTTCGATGGACGAGTGTCGATTTTATCTATGCTTTTTTGAGCGGTCTGGTCATGATTGCCGGTATCGTGTTGTTTTACCGGGCCCTTGCCATCGGTGATTTGACACCGATTGTCCTGATTACCGCAGTCTATCCTCTGATCACCGTATTTCTGGCTATTTTGCTGCTGAAAGAACCCCTTTCTTTCCAAAAACTGGTGGGGGCTTTTCTGGCGGTAGCCGGCATCTGTTTGATATCCATCT
>CAZFXX010000140.1:0-8220 GCA_964522985.1 uncultured Desulfobacteraceae bacterium | reverse complement strand
AGTTTCTGCATGAGCATCAGAAAACCGGTACCCTTGTCTCCCAGGCGATTGGCCACGGGAATCCGGCATTTGATAAAAAACAGCTCGGCCGTATCCTGGCTCCACCAGCCCATTTTTTCAAGATGCCGTCCTCTTTCAAACCCTTTGGTCCCGTCTTCCATCAGGTACAGAGAAATGGCCTGATAGGGATTTTCCACGGCAGGATCTTTGGCCGCTATCACCACAAGGTCCGAGATGATACCGTTGGAAATAAAGGTTTTGGACCCGTTGATGACTACCTCGTCGCCTTCTTCTACAGCCGTTGTGGTCATTCCGGCCAGATCACTGCCGGCATTCGGCTCGGTCATGGCCACGGCTGTTATGATGTCCCCGGAGACACAGCCGGGAAGATATTTTTGCTTCTGTTCGGCATTGCCGAAACTGTTGATATAGGGCACGACCACATCGCTGTGCAGTCCAACCGCAAGACCTGTATGGTTGGTTGCGGCCATTTCTTCAGCAATGATGACAGTATAAAGGAAATCACCGCCTATTCCGCCGTATTCAGGGCCTATTTCAGTACATAAAAATCCGTTTTGACCCATTTTGTACCATATCTGTTTGGGCTCGATTTTCTCTTTTTCCCATTGATCCACATGGGGGATGACCGATTCGGCCAGAAATGCCCTCAGCCGTCTGCGAAAATTATGGTGTTTTTCCGTAAATTGCAATATTTCCATCTTTGTCCTCATCTTAGAAAAATCGTAGCGCAACTTATTATCTAATTTTTCCGATGGCGGCTTTCCCGATGATATCTTTCAATGTTTCTTTGTTGCCACAGAAAAGCTCGGCGATTTTGGCATCCCGGTAAAATCGTTCCACATCATATTCGGTCATATACCCGTATCCACCGTGAAGCTGAATCGCTTCATCTGCTACTTCATAAGCGGCCCTTGCCGATACGATTTTGGCCATGGCGGCCGCATGGGCACTTTTGCGTTCTTTATTAAAATCCCAGGCTGTTTTGTAGGTCAACAGCCGGGCCATTTCGATTTTGGTCGCCATGTCGGCAAATTTGTGCCGGGTAATCTGGAACTGGGCGATTTTTTTACCGAACTGTTCCCGTCCCTTGACATATTCCGTGGCACGGTCGTAGGCCCCCAAGGCAATGCCCAGAGACTGGGCCGCAATCTGCAGCCGGCATTCGGTATAAAACTGTTGGGTCTGATCATATCCCCGGCCCTGTTTCCCGATAAGGTGGGTGGTCGGCACACTGACGTCTTCAAAGGTGATTTCGGCACTGGCAATCATGCGGGCCCCGAGTTTATCACCACTATTTTTTATTGTCAGTCCGCTGCGATCCGTCTCTACCAGAAACATGCTCGATCCTTTGGTTGCTCCGACATCCGGGTCAGTGCAGCACAAAACAACATAGAACCCGGCCACGCCGCCGTTCACCAGGCAGACTTTGGTGCCGTTTAGAACCCATCCATTGTTTTGTCTGACCGCGGAAGTTTTCAGATTCGATATATCAGTACCTTTGCCCGGTTCCGTAAAAGCACCTCCGGAAAGCATTTGCCCTTCGGCCACAGGCGGAAGAAATCTGTTTTGAAGTTCTTCATCGGCAAAGCGCACCAGGCATTCGGCCGCAAAACCGGCGTTGGTCAGGGCCATACCAATTGTGGAATCCCGGCGACAAAATTCTTCGGCAATCAGGGTGTTCTCCAGCAGGCCCATTCCGCCGCCGGAGTGTTTTTCGGCAAAATGAATGCCGACAAACCCCAGGTCTGAGGCCTTTGTCCATATTTTGAAGGGAAACTCGTGTTTTTTATCCATGTCCTGGGCAAGTTCCTTGTCAAATTCTCCTTTGGCAAAGGACTTGGCCGCTTTCTGGATTTGTTTTTGCGGTTTGGTCAGTTCAAACATTTTATTCATTTTCCCCTTGTTCCGGTATTACAGGCATGGGTGTTCAGGTGCTTAATACTTCATTTTATGTTTGTTAAATCAAAAAGTGCGAAGTGATTTCTATCATTGAAAAGTGAAGATGTCCCATCAATTTTAGATTGCCGGTGAACGTACGCGTGCTCGTGAACGTAAACGAACACGTTCACGAGCACGAAAGTAAGACGGATATCTTTAAAGTCGGATTTTTACTGGCCATACCGGCCAACAATGGAAATACTGCAAACATTCATTGCCGGGAACCCCCCCAGATTATGGGTCAGACCGTACCTGGGGTCTTCAAGTTGACGATCTCCGGCCCGGCCGTGGAGCTGCAGATACATTTCATAGATCATCCGCAGGCCGGAAGCGCCGATGGGATGACCAAAGCATTTCAACCCGCCGTCCACCTGGCAGGGTACCTGTCCGTCCATATCAAACACCCCGTCCATGACATCCTTTACCGCCTGGCCCCGCTTGGAGATATGCAGGTCCTCCATGGTGACCAGTTCGGTGATGGAAAAACAGTCATGAACCTCCATCATGCTGATCTCTTCACGTGGATTGGTGATGCCGGCCTCTCTGTATGCCTCGGTGCTGGCTTTACTGGTGGTCATGAAGTGGTCCCCGTCCCAATCGTTGTAGCCCATCTCTTCACCGCTGCTCAATGCCAGTTGCAGGGCCTTGACGGAAACCAGGTTTTTTTTACCCAGTTTTTTGGCGATTTCCGGGGTGGTCACAATGGCGCAGGCGGCCCCGTCGCTGACCCCGCAGCAGTCGAACAGGCCCAGGGGATGCGCGATAATCGGCGATGCCATGATCTGCTCTTCGGTGACTGCCTTACGCAGATGGGCCTTGGGGTTCTTGACGCCGTTGGCATGACTCTTTGCCGACACATGGGCGATGGCCCGCTTGATATCTTTGTCGGATATTTTGTATTTGGCTCCGTAGGCGCTGGCCAACTGGGCAAATGAACCGGGGGCGGTGATGTTCGGAAACCACTGCCAGGTCAGGCTGCCGGAATCCGACCCAACAAAGCTGGGCAGTCCGCCATAGCCGGTATCCTTGAGTTTTTCCACGCCCAGGGCAAGGCAGATATCATAGGCCCCGGAAGCCACCGCATAGACGGCCCCGCGAAACGCTTCGGTGCCTGTGGCACAGAAGTTTTCCACCCGGGTGACCGGGATAAACGGCAGTCGCAGGGTCATGGACAGGGGCAGGGCACTTTTCCCTACATTAATGTTGTCAAAGCAGGTGCCCAGCCAGGCGGCCCCGATATCTTTTTTCTCAATGCCGGCATCGGCGATGCACTCTTCAAATGCCTCGACCATGAGTTCTTCAGCGCCCATATCCCAGCGTTCTCCGAATTTACTGCACCCCATTCCGATGATTGCAACTTTATCTTTTATTCCTGTTGCCATGCTTGGTTCCTCCTATTTCAATGTAAACAGCTTTTCAAGAAGCTGGGATTTCATGATGTCACCTTCGATCTTGAGTTTGCCGGATGTATAGGCCTGCATGGCAGGCAACTTACCGCTCATCATGGCGATAAAATCACTACCTTCCATTTTCAGGGTGCAGGCCGGTTTGTCGTGCCGGCCGGATTCAATGGTGCAGGCATTGTCCTTGATTACGCAATACCAGTCACCGCCGGCATCACCTGCGATATTATACTGAAAGATCACATCCACTCCGGCGGCGGCCTCCGCGTTAAAAGTATTGGCCATTTTATCGAATATGCCGGCCACATCCATGTCGCCATCCGATGTTGCCTTGGCTGATGCTGCCGGGGCGGGCGGGGTCATCAGATCCATGATGGCCATATTGGCATCCCCGATCTCTTTGGCACCTCCCATGGCATTGATGGTATCCCAGTTGTCCCGGATTATCTCGGGTGTAGGCGGGTTTTCAGAATCGCCCAGGGAAGTTGCCGGGCCGGTCATCACCGCTGCCCGGTTGTAATACCCCATGCCGGCATTGAAGACTTCACCGGATTGAGCACAACGTTCACTGCAAAGGTAGAGTACCATGGGTGCCACAAATTCAGGTTTCATCTTTTTGAACATCTGCGGCGGCAGCACATCCTCGGTCAGCCGCGAGGCTGCCAGGGGGGCAATGGTATTGACCTTGATGTCGTACTTTTTGCCTTCCAGCTTAAGGGTGTTCATGAGACCGACCAAGCCCAGCTTGGCGGCTGAATAATTGGTCTGTCCGAAATTGCCGTACAATCCCGCAGCCGACGTGGTCATGACGATGCGGCCGTACCCGTTTTTACGCATGATCTTGAATGCGGGCCGACTGACATGATAGGCCCCGTTTAAGTGTACATCCAGGACCGCCTTCCAGTTTTCAGGCGCCATCTTCATGAAGCTTTTGTCCCGCAGGATACCGGCATTGTTGATGACGATGTCAACCCGACCAAAGGCATCCATGGCCGTTTTGACGATATTCTCGCCGCCTTCGGCAGTGGCCACATTGTCATAATTGGCCACTGCGTCACTTCCCAGTGCCCTGATTTCGTCCACGACCTGGTCTGCCGATGATTTGGAACCCGATCCGGAACCGTCGCAGGCACCGCCCAGGTCATTAATCACAACCCTGGCACCGCGTCTGGCCAGTTCAAGGGCATAGCGCCTGCCCAGTCCGCCGCCGGCGCCGGTAACGATGGCCACCCGGCCGTCATAGCGAATTTTATTCATCTCTTCGGCGGCCCCGGGTACAGGCACGGCTTTCCAGAAATAATTCACAAATCCGCGGTCTTTATCCGCTACTTTGCGCTTAAATGCCATCTGCACCGGCAGCCCGACTTTGACATCATCCAGTTCGCAATCCGTAAAATCGGCCATGAACCGGCCCCCGCCTTCAAACTGAACCATGCCGTAAATAGCCGGCGGGTCCACGGACACGGCCAGCATGTCTCCGGTAAAAGTTTTGACCCTGGCCGGGACATCGGCAAATTCATAATCATCCTGGCTGTGCATTGCACCACAATTCGGATTTACACAGATATCCATTCTGGGAAACTGCGGCGTACCGCATTCGCGGCATTTGCCGCCCACCAGTCCCAGAATCATTTTATTTTTTCGCCACAGCACGGTGGTGGCGGTCTGGGTGGGTGCCTCGGCCCGGATCCCCATTTCCGTTTTGATTAAATCCCTGAACTTCAGCCATTTAAGGTAGTTGTCGGTTGTTTTCTTGTTGGCCAGACAGCCGGATACACCGTTTCTTGGGGCCAGTTTGGTGATATTTTTCGTAACTTCGAAGTAGAGTGCATTGGCGCCCTGGCCAAAACCTGCCACGAGTATCCGATCCCCGGGCTTTGCTTCCTCAAGCGCGGAAATCAGCATCATGAACGAATGGGCCGCACCGGTTTCACCGAGGACTTCGTGCATGTTGTCCACCAGTTTTTCAGGTGCTGCGCCCAGCTTTTTGGCGATTTTGCGATGATCACCCTTGAAAAAACAGGGGTAAACCAGCTTGTCCACATCATCCATGGTAATGCCCAGTTTGTTAAACAGGCCGTTGACCACCTTCGGGATAATTCGGCCATAGCCGTCATCCCGGGTCCAGCGCTCTTCCCATACATAATCGTATGGGTTTTGACTGCCGCGGTAATGATCGACAAAATCACAGGAAATGGAATAGGACCCCTTGTATTCGGCGATTACATCCGTGTCGCCGACCATCAGCGAAGCCGCGCCATCGCCAAACCACATTTCATGAAAATAGGCGGTCTTGGTTTCCCGGCGGTCTGTGGCCGTTACCATGATATTTTTTTTAGCTTTGCTCTGTACCGATTCCAGGGCACTCACCAGGGCCGTGGTGGCGATTTTCTGTGAAGCGGTATAATCCGCTGTCGTTATTTCCTCTTTCAGGTTCAGGGCCGCGGATATGATGCCGGCATTCTGCCGGTCTGCAAAGGGAAGTGTCGTGGATGCCAGGTACAGGGCATCCAGATTATGTTTGTCGAGACCGGTGAGGCAGTCGCGTGATGCCGCCACCGCCATGGTGACGGAGTCCTCATCCCAGTTGCACATGGACCTTTCACCCTGAGATACCGCCATGATGGCCGGAGCAAACCAGCCCATTTCCTGGACAATGGCGGACCGGTTAAGCCTTAAACGCGGAATATAGGCGCCGTATGAAGTAATACCTATCATTTTTTTTGTTCTCCTGTAGTCGTCAAATGGTTAAACAGTCAGGGACAAAAGGCTGTAGCCAGAATCCGTCCAGCCTTTCGTCCGTCACCGGAAATCCGGATTGGCTGATTAGATTTTGAACAGCTTTTCAATGAGCTGGGATTTCATGATATCACCCGCGATTGTAAGCTTGCCGGATGTATAGGCCTGCATAGCCGGCAGAGTACCGTTCATCATGGCCAGAAAATCACCGGCGGCCATTTTCAATGTACACGAGGGGCTGCCATGGCTTCCGGCTTCAATGGTGCAGCCGCCGTCCTTGATTGCACAATACCAGTCGCCGCCGCCTTCACCGGAGATGTTGTACTGGAAAATTACATTGACACCTTTGGCTGCTTCGGCATTAAAGGCATCTGGCATGGCTTCGAAAACAGCAGCAACCGAAACAGTGCTGCCGGCCGTATCCGAAGTGTCCTTGGCTGGTGGGGCAAAGGCCGCCATGACATCGCCAAGTTGGTCATTGAGCTGGAAATATTCTTTGCCTTTTTTGAGTGTGGAAATTTTATTCAAATGGCTTTCGATATCCTCCACTGCAGGTACCTTAGAGCCGTCGCCCACAATCGTTCCCGGACCTGTGACAATGGCTGCACGATTGTAAAAGCCCATGCCGGCATTATAGATATTCCCGGTGACCGGGCATTTTTCAGAGCACAGGAACAGCGTCATGGGTGCTACAAATTCGGGTTTGAGTTTTTCCAGAAAATCAGGCGGCAGTACGTCTTCGGTCAGGCGTGAGGCCGCCACCGGGGCAATGGTATTGACTTTAATATTGTATTTTTGTCCTTCGAGTTTGAGGGTGTTCATGAATCCCACCAGGGCCAGCTTGGCGGATGTATAATTGGTCTGGCCGAAATTGCCGTAAAGCCCTGCGGCAGAGGTCGTCATCACGATCCGGCCGTAGCCTTTTTCACGCATGACCTTGAATGCCGGGCGGCTCACGTTGTAAGCGCCGTTCAGATGGACCGCGAGAACCGCGTTCCAGTTTTCCAGGGTCATTTTGATAAAGCTCTTGTCCCTCAGAATGCCGGCGTTGTTGATCAGGATGTCCACCGTGCCGAAAGCATTTATGGCTGTCTTGACGATATTCTCGCCCCCTTCGGCCGTGGCCACATGATCATAATTGGCAACGGCCTGACCGCCCAGGGCCTTGATTTCATCCACGACTTTGTCGGCTGCTGATTTAGAGCCGTCGCCGGACCCGTCCCTGGCCCCGCCCAGGTCGTTGATCACGACCTTGGCTCCCCGTTTTGCCAGCTCCAGGGCATAGACCCGTCCCAGGCCGGCGCCGGCGCCGGTTACAATGGCCACCCTGTCGTCAAAACGGATCTTGTCTTCAGGAATGTCCCCGTATTCAAATTCACCGTTGTCGATCACGATTTCGTCTGTTTCGGTATTCACCACCCGCCAGACCGCTTTTCTTTTGTCGGTTTTCCAGATCAGCGTTTTAAGGGGCATGCCCGGATAAAGCGGCTTGGTGAAGCGGTTGAACATTCGTCGTGCTTTTTCCGGTTTGCCGGGAATAAGGCTCTGGATCAGGGCCCGGCAGGCGAACCCATGGGTGCACAATCCATGCATGATGGGTTTTTCAAAGCCGGCCATTTTAGCAAATTCCGGGTCTACGTGAAGCTGAAATACATCGCCTGAAAGCCTGTAAAGCAGCGGCTGATCAACAGTCGGCGAAGCAGCCACGGTAAAATCCGGGCTGCGATCCGGGAAAATGATTTCCTTTTTAGGGGCATTCTTACCCCCGAATCCGCCGTCCAGCCTGGCAAACACAGTGGCCCTGGCCGTGAACAGTTTTTTACCAGTAGAATGCCGGGTCTCGCTTTCGGCAATAACCAGGGCACCTTTACCTTCACCCTTATCAAAATAATCGGTGATACTGCCCTCGGTGGTCATGGTGCCCTCAGACGGGATCGGGTTGTGAAAAATAAGTTCCTCTTCGCCATGCAGAATGCCTGCCAGATTCACATTAGAAGCTTCCAGCAACTCGGGCATAAAGTTGTAAAGCGTGGTGGTGGCGAAACTCGGTATGACTTTCAAATCTTTCTCATAGCAGTATTCCAGATCGGAAAAACCGGCACCGACGCCAAGGGCATAT
>CAZFXX010000139.1:0-8222 GCA_964522985.1 uncultured Desulfobacteraceae bacterium | reverse complement strand
GGGGGGTAGGTGTTGATCAGCGCCTCGAACCATTTACTTATCAAATGCGCTTTTTCCCGTTTTAATAAATCTTCAAGCCTCATTGATGTTGAAAAACCTTCCTTGTTAAGTGGCCTTAAAAGTAAATTTTGTTTTTAATTCAAGCAGGTATAGAGGAAAAAAAGGAGCCCTGCCTTCCTGATTGATAAAAATTGAATCCCCGTTTCTTTAAACAACTTGCCCCTTTATGTCAAGAACAAAACACATCATTTCTCATTACTCAGACCCAGGGGAATCTGTGATAAATCTTCGCAGACCGGTTTCTCACTGCAATGTGATATTTGGGTTACCGGGACTGCTCCGGAGGGATTTTTAAAATATTTAATGGCTCGATCCGGATTGCTTTTTTGTTCAAAAACAAGTCTCAGACCATCTTGTATTACGAAATTATCAGGAGCGATGCTTTCGGCTTTCTTACATAATTTTTCGGCATCGATCAAATTTCCAAGTCTCAAATAATACATTCCCGTGTAGTGCAGGGCCAGGGCATGTCTGGGTTCCAGGCTTCTTATTCTGTCCAATAGCCATTTTGCCATTTCCAGATTATGCCGGTAGTTTTTTTTCTCTTTTTTTATAACAGATATTTTTTGAATTTCAGTTTTTTTATCCATTAAATCAATGACTTGACTTGTCAACACTTTTATTTCTTTTATTTTCTTCCGTCGTTTCCAAGCGAAATATAAGCTAAAAATACCTGCCAGAAACAGGCTGCCTGCGATGGTTGACTCAGCAATAAGTTTTATGATATCAAACAATGCACTATGGCCTTTAGATGGCTTAATTGGGGTGCGCGGAAAACAATGTGATCAATGTTATGAATAAATCAAATTGACCGGTAAAGGGGGATATTTTATTATTCCGGGTTTGGGAAGGATGTGTTGTCCGCCCACAGTCAGCCAGTACAAATCCGGCTTGATTTCTCTTAATTTTTTGTCATCCGGAGGCCGGGCCGGGTCTGTGTAATCATAAGTCGCCTGAAAGATACAGATACCGTTTCTGCCCTCTCGGGCGATCAGATAATTTTTTTTGAAGGTCCTAGGGTTGAGACTGCCGGCTTCGGCGATCTGTTTCATTTCGTTTTCATTAAATTTCATGAGAATCGATCGTGAAACACCTCTTTCGGATATCCGAAACAGGGCTCTGGATTCACTGCTGCCTGCATAAACAGTGGTTATGCAGGGGATTTGCTTCAAATACTGGGCCGCCACAATCGCTGCCGTTCGTCGGCCACCGGCCATAACGGGAAGTCCATAATATTCAAAAAATTTTTTTTGACTATCCTCTGCATATTTATCACCCTTTTCATAAAGATCTTTTGATATATATCGAAGATTACGGGACAGGTCCTCGGCTGCATCGGCAATGGGCCAGTCTATCCGGACATGAAAATGGCTGAGAGCATAACGCGATCTGGAGCTGCTGGCCGGATCACGCTGAATCAAAAGGGCATAGTCAACGGGCATCAGAACTTTCAAAAAATTAAAAAACTGCACCGATTCAAGGTATTTCTGGGTTCTGTCAAATTTCCCTTCAAGGGGCAGGGTCTTGGATCGCAGAAGATTGGTTTTGATGGTTTTGTTTAAATCAAAAAAACGGATATATTTTTTAAAAACATCCGGGATGATATCTTCCACAAAGAGAACGATGAAGGCATTTTGACATTCATATTCCACATCGGGGATTCTGGCCCTGGGTTTCAGCTCGCGTTTTTCAACAAAAGGGTATTTGCTGTCCCGGCAGCAAAAATTAGCATAAGAATCAATCAGGGCATACTGGAGCATAAACTGGTCGAGTTCATCCCGCAATAATTCGTAATAAGAACGTCTTAATCTGTCTGCCTGGCTTAGTTCCTCCCTAACACTCCAGAAAGCCACTTTTTTCTCCTGTTATGAATTTATATCGTATACTTGTAGATCCTCCACGATGGGCAAGTGTCTGAATTTTTTTAATGATCCATTTTTGCACTAAATACCATTATTTAACCCCTCTGTCAATGGCCGCGGCAGGTCGGATCAGGGCTTATACATTTGATTTTTAAAAAGCATCGTGTCTGTAAAATCTTATGGCCACCGACTGATTATATGGACGGGGACACACATCCCCTGATTTTATCAAAAAAATTACAATAACCAAAAAACAAAAGACAAACAAATCGCAATGGTTAAAATTTCAAAATCAAAAACAGAGGAGGAATTTAAAAATAATATAATTATAGCCTATGTGGGATCAAACAAGTGGCTTTTGATCTTATTTGGATATTGTTATTTGAGATTTATTTGTAATTTGGTGCTTGCATTTTGTTATTTCCGGTTCCGTGTTAGGCCCCATCCAGCACTGCGGCCCCAGGCAGTTGCCTGCCCTCCAGTAAAGCCAGAAATGCGCCGCCACCGGTAGATATAAAGGTGATGCGGTCTGTATAACCGGATCTGTGTACCGCGGCATCCGTATCACCGCCGCCAACAATCGTCAGGGCGTCCGATTCGGCAACGCACTTTACCAGAGAAAAGGTGCCTTTGCTGAAGGCCTCCATTTCAAAAACCCCCATTGGACCATTCCAGACAATGGTGCCGGCATTGCTCAATGCCTTTGCATATAGAGATGATGTTTTCGGACCGATATCCAGCATCATCCAGCCGGAAGGTATTTCAGGCAGAGAGAAAGTGCTGTTTTCAGCACCGACATCAAATTCTACGGCAGCAACCGCATCAACCGGAAGATATACTTGGACACCTCTGGCTGCGGCTGTTTTTAGCACGCTGCCCGCCACTTCAACCAGGTCCTTTTCTATCCGGGATTTACCCAAATCATATCCTTTGCTTCTTAAAAAGGTGTTTGCCATGGCACCGCCGATAATCAGTTTATCCACATGCCGGAGCATGTTTTGCAGAGCGGGAAGCTTGCTTGACACTTTGGCACCGCCCACAATGGCCACCAGGGGTCGTTTGGGATGATCCATGGCTAACTTAAAATAATCAAGCTCCTTTTTCATCAGAAGTCCGGCAGCAGACACCGGTGCATGACGGACAACGGCCACCACTGAAGCGTTCACACGATGGGATACGGCAAAGGCATCATTGATGTAGACATCACAAAGACCGGCTAGTTCTTTTGCAAATTTATTTTCGTTTTGCTGTTCCTGTGCGTAAAAACGTAAATTTTCAAGCAGCACGATGCCGCCCGGCTCCAGACGGGAGACCAGGTCCTTCACTTCCGGTCCGATAGTGTCAGGTGCCATCTTGACCGGTTTTCCCAGAAGTTCACTAAGGCGCCCGGCTACAGGCAGCAGGCTGAATTCCGGGTTGACCTGACCCTTGGGACGGCCCAGATGGGATGCAATAATCAGTTTCGCATTCTGTCCCAGCGCGTAGTGCAGCGTGGGCAGAGCCGACATGATTCTGGTGTCGTCAGCAATATTGCCCTGTACATCCAGGGGAACATTAAAATCAACTCTGATTAATACGCGTTTTCCGGCAATGGATATGTCTTTTATGGTTTTCATCAAACCCTCCATTTAAGATTAGCGAACATCCGGTGATGCCTGCTGCAGCATATTACTGGTTTTTTTCATTTAATGGGTACATTTTTTTGAAAAAGGCATCTATTTTTGCTTAATTCGGATGCCCTAATTCCCAATTTCAATTTTTACATTTTTAATTTCATTACCAAGATGCGAAATCAACAAAGTGCAAACTACTTTTGATTTGTCATGAAGCAGGCCACATTATTTTTTCATTTTCTTTTTCCGGTGTTGCAGCTCTTTCCGGTTCGACCATCTGTCTATAAATCCAATCATCCCCGAAGCATAGGCCCGGTCCACTTTTTCTTCCTCAACCTGCAGACCTGCTTTCCCGGCCATGGCCGTTTTTAGACAGTTTGTCTTGTAAAGACATACCATGCAGGATTCCGGTGTATTTCTCAGGTTGTTTTCACCCATGGGAAAAACAATATTAAGGTCCCCAAAGCAACTCGGATATTTTGCGTTGTCAATCATCATACGACCGGATCAGCAAATTTTAGGAAATTGATATAAAAGTAGTAAGATATGTATCGCTATTCGTTCTTCTCGACATATGCCTGGTTGATTCGTGCTATATGTCCCTGATCGGCAAAGCTGAAATATTTGTCGGCACCGATGATCAGGTGCTCGTGAACGGTTATCCCCATAACGCGGCAAGCAAAAACGAGCTGCCGTGTGATGGCGATATCCTCTCTCGATGGTTCCGGATCGCCGGAAGGATGATTGTGGGCAAAAATTAGGGCCGCAGCATGATGGTTCAGGGCCGCCTGCACCACCTCTCGCGGATAAACGGAACTGGCTGTCAGTGTTCCCGTAAACATGGTTTCAAGGGCAATGATCCTGTTTTTGGCATCCAGGAAAACGACCTTGAAACATTCGCGAAACTTGTCCCGCATGCTGTGACGAAGGTAATCATAAAGTTCCCTGGAATTATTGACTGGGTTTTTGGCAATCAGCTTTTTTTTAAGATAACGATTCGCAACCGCTTTTATCAGCTTAATCCCTAATAAATTGGCAGGGCCGATGCCCTTTATCTGACAAAGTTCCGCGGAATCGGCTTCAAATACGCCCTGAAGGGTTTTAAACCGCTCTATGGCCGCCTTGGCCGCATCTTTGCAATCTTTCCGGGGCGTTGCCAGTGTGAGAAGGAGTTCGATTACCTCATAATCATGAAAACCCGACAATCCTGAGGCCAGAAACCGTTCTCTTAATCGCAGGCGATGCCCCTGGCCTTTATGGAGAATTTTATTATCCATGCTTAACGGTTTTCAATTCCTGATGTCATTCGCGCATATCGGGCATTCCCGTCATAACATCTTCATTCTTTTTCGCGATGCTCAGCCGCGGAATGTTTATTTATAAATCAAATTCCTGCTTGAGGTTGCGGGCCATGAGGTGATTTACTGCCTTTCCGGGGTCTTTGTTATCATACAGCACATGATAGATTTCATGGGCTATCGGCATCTCGACGCCAAGCCTGAGGGATAAATTATAGACCGACCGGGTGGTTTTGACACCCTCTGCAACCATATGCATCTCCGATAGAATCTGCCCCAGCGTCATACCCTTGCCTATTTTTCTGCCCACCGTGTAATTACGGCTCAAGCTGCCGGTACAGGTCAGTATCAGATCGCCGGCCCCGGCAAGCCCTGTAAATGTGAGGGGATTACCACCCAGGGTCATCCCCAGTCGTTGAATCTCAACCAGGCCTCTGGTAATAAGGGCGGCCCGGGTATTTAACCCCAACCCGAGACCGTCAATAATGCCGGAAGCAATGGCGATCACGTTTTTTACGGCTCCACCCAGCTCCACACCCACCACATCATTGCTTGTATAGACCCTAAAATAAGGGGTGGCAAACACCTGCTGTACAAAACCGGCCGTTGCATTGTTTTTCGAAGCAACTGTCACCAGGGTCGGCACATCATGGGCCACCTCTTTTGCAAAGCTTGGTCCGGACAGCACTGCCAGCCGGTTTTCATCCAGGCCGGGCAGGGTCTCATGCAATATGCCACTCATGGTCAAATGTGTTTTGTTTTCAATACCTTTGGAAGCGGTTACGACCGTTGTTTCAGGTCCCAGAAAGGGGGCCATCTGCAATGTGGTCTGGCGCATGACATGTGATGGTACGACAATCAGGACCAGATCTTTTTTTGCGACAACACTGGTAAAATTATTGGAAGGCTTCAAGTTCTCTGAAAGTAAAACACCGGGCAGAAAAAGCTTGTTTTCTCTTTGCTTCACGATCTGTCGGCACACCTCAGATTCAAATACCCAGAGGTCCACCGCAAACCCTTTTTTAGCAAGCAGGTCGGCCAGAGCCGTCCCCCAGCTGCCGGCGCCCACCACACCGATCTTCACTATGTCTGTATTTATACTGTCTTTCATTCGGATTCTATTTCGTCCCTTTCAGCAAGCCCGGCCGCACCCGCAACCTTCTCCTTCGGGGCCATCCCGATGAGCCTGACTCCCTGCGTGTTGCGGCTGATCACGGAAATGCCTTTTATGGGCATGCGAATGATCTTGCCGCTGTTGGTCATCAACATCAGCTCATCATCTTCGACCACCAGCAGAATGGCGACTACCTTCCCATTGCGTTCACTGGTCTTGATGGTGATGACGCCCTTACCACCGCGTCTCTGGACAGGGTATTCATTGGTGGATGTCCGCTTGCCGAATCCGTTTTCAGTGATGGCAAACAGGGTCTGGTCATGGCTTAAAATTTCCATCCCCACCAGTTTGTCGCCCGGGGCAAGGCGCATTCCACGAACCCCCTGGGCCGTTCGGCCCGAGGCCCTTACATCGGATTCGTGAAAGCGGATCGATTTACCCATGGCCGATCCGAGAAAAATATTCAAGGTGCCGTCGGTAATGCGGGCAGCAATCAACTCGTCGTTGTCCATCAACTTGATGGCGATAATGCCGCCCACCCGCGGCCGGCTGAAAGCCATCAGATCGGTTTTTTTAACGATTCCGTTTCTGGTTACCATAATCACATTACGGTCGGACTCAAAGGTCGGAACCGCAAGGATGGTCGTCGGTGTTTCACCCGGTTCCAGGTTCAGCAGATTCACAATGGCTTTGCCGCGGCTTTGCCGACCGGCCATGGGGAGATCGTAAACCTTGCGCCAGTATACTTTCCCCTTATTGGTAAAAAACATGAATGTGTGGTGGGTCGAGGCCACAAAAAGGTGTTTGACAAAATCTTCTTCCTTTGTCCCCATGGCGGTTTTGCCCTTGCCGCCCCGGTGCTGGCTCTGATACAGCGTAATCGGATTTCGTTTGATATAACCGCTCTTACTGATGGTCACGGCCATATCTTCTTCGACGATCATATCTTCAATCGTCAGTTCCCGTGTAGCTTCGACGATTTCAGTCCGGCGGTTATCACCGAATTCTTCCTGCATGGCAGTCAACTCGTCTTTGATAATCTTCAGCACTAGTATTTTGCTGGACAGTATCTCCCGAAATCGGGTGATATCTTTCAGGATATTTTCATATTCCTCAATAATTTTTTCGCGTTCCAGGCCGGTTAATCTCTGCAGGCGCATATCCAAAATAGCCTGGGCCTGAATCTGAGTCAGTTCAAATTTTTCAATGAGCCGTTCCTTGGCTTCCCCGGGGGATTTTGAGCTGCGAATCAGAGACACCACGGCGTCAAGATTATCCAGTGCGATTTTCAAGCCTTCCAGAATATGGGCCCGGGCCTCGGCTCGTTTCAATTCATAGCGGGTACGCCGGATAATGATATCCTGGCGGTGGGAAATAAAATACTGGAGACATTCCTTTAGTTTCAAAAGTTTTGGCCGGTTATCGACAACGGCCAGTAAAATAATGCCAAAGCTGGTGGCCATCTGGGTGTGCTTGTACAACTGATTGATAATAACCCCTGCAAACTGATCTTTCTTAAGCCCCATGGCGATCCGCAGCCCCTCACGATCGGATTCATCTCTTACATACCCAATGCCTTCGATCTGTTTGTTTTTCATCAGCTCGGCAATTTTTTCAATGAGTCTGGCTTTGTTCACCTGGTAGGGCAGTTCGTTAACCACAATGGTTTCACGATCGGTTTTTTTATCTTTTTCAACCAGCACCCGTGCCCTGACGTGAATGATCCCCCTGCCGGTCCGGTAGGCCTCTTCGATCCCCTGAGTGCCGTAAATAATCCCGGCCGTCGGAAAATCAGGCCCTGGGACAAACTGCATCAATTCCTGGTATGTAATCTCCGGATTATCGATCAGGGCTTTAACGGCCATTGCAATTTCGGATAGATTATGCGGCGGAATATTGGTTGCCATTCCCACGGCAATACCCGAGGAACCGTTGACTAGAAGTGCCGGCAGTTTTGCGGGAAGAACCGTGGGCTCCATCATGGATTCATCATAATTCGGGCTGAAATCAACCGTCTCTTTATCCAGGTCTTCCAGCATCTGGTGGCTCAGACGCATCATTCTGATTTCAGTATACCGCATGGCTGCAGCGGAATCACCGTCAATGGATCCGAAGTTTCCCTGGCCGTCAACCAGGGGATATCGCAGCGAAAAGGGCTGTGCCATACGCACGATGGTATCATATACCGCAGAATCTCCATGAGGATGGTACTTGCCGATTACATCCCCGACAATACGGGCTGATTTTTTATAGGGCTTGTTCCAGTCGTTTCTCA
>CAZFXX010000138.1:0-8270 GCA_964522985.1 uncultured Desulfobacteraceae bacterium | reverse complement strand
GATATTATAAACTAGCATGCCTTGCGCACCTTTTTCATTGACGCGTTTTTTCAAATAAGCGAAACGCTCTGCAAACGGAGTACTGATGGTAGTATCCGGCGGCATGCTGAGCATTTGATTTGCTAGAATAGAAATAGGATCATCTCCCCAGCAAGGCTGGTATATACGTCGACTACAGCAGGCCAGGTCATCACAGATCACATGGGCGCCGAATCTGTTGATGTGGTCAAAAAGCGCCATGGGTTCAGGAACAATGCCGCTGAGCATTATTCCCGGACCTTTGAGATCTGGCTTACCGGCTGGAATTTTTTGGGCCAATTCGATAAATGTTTCAGCTGGAAGGTATTCCCGGGATCTTAACAGGGTATAAAACTCCCGATCGGTCAGCGAATATTGCTCCCTGCTCATGGCTACTTTTTCAAACACAGTTATGGCTTCATTTTCTAGGCGGATATGCTCGAGAAGCTCAGAATCTGACGGGGATTTTCCGGAAACGGTTTCCAGCTTGGCTGACAGTGATTTCAGCTCTTTTTCCATGAAAAGGAAGTCGGATTTCCTTCTGCCCCTAGGGTGGTAGAGTGTAAGTATCGGGCTTTGGGGCTTGATAAAATCGTTTATAACCGAGGCCATGCCCTGCAATGAATCACAGGTGTGGGGAATCAGGGTACAGGCAACATCCTTAGCCTCGTCACTGTTTAGAAAATAGGTGGATTTATGCACGATATCGCAGGTGTATTCAGGAAAGTGCTGCACCCCTCCCATGTGATCCACATGGGGGGGGCCCCAGAGTTCGATGGGTTGGAACCCGTATGCTCTCAGCAATGCTCGCGGGTAATGAATCGGCATCACCGCAGCTATTTTATCGCCCTTTTCTTTCGCCTGTTTAATGATGTCTTTTCGTCTTGGTATGTTCACACTGTTCTCCTTCTTTATGCGATAACATTAGATAGTTAACCGATTTTGACTTTTTGCCGGTTCATCAAGGTTGGACATTTGCCGCATCCCCAGGCAGGAACTTGGCGTTCGACACCGTCGAATACAGTATCCAAGATCCGTAGCACCGAAACGCATCCACCTCATTTCTTGAAACACAATCAGGACATGACCTCCTCATGTTGTTCCCCTTGGGCATCTTAACCCCGCCTTTCGTAATCATGGCGATGGTTGCAATACCCATCGCACAAGATCGTTGCTACAAGCAAATCCTCATAAGCCCAGATAGCTCTTACGGATAACTTCGTCGGCCATCAGCTCTTCGGGATTCCCTTGCGCTACCATCTGACCCTGGGACATCACATAGTTTCGTTTGGCAAGGTCAAAGGCGAAGCCGGTGTCCTGTTCGGTCAGCAGCACGGTGATGCCCATGTCATGCACACCCCTGATCCGCTGAAACAGGTCTTCCTTGACCTTGGGAGCGAGACCCACAGACGGCTCGTCGATAAGCATGCACCGGGCATTGGACATTAGCGAGCGGCCAATGGCCAGCATAGTCCGCTCACCCCCCGAGATTGTACCCGCGACCTGGTGTGCCCGTGCTTTAAGAATCGGGAACAGGGAGTATACTTTTTCGAGCATGTTGCGTTTGGTTGCTTTGTCATCAATGCAGTATGCGGCTACCTGCAGGTTTTCCCATACGGTCATTTCCTTAAAGGGCCGTCCGCGCTCCGGGGTCAGAATCAGACCTTTTTCTGCGATTTTGTGAGCGGGCACATCACTTAAATCCTCGCCATCAAACATGACCTGGCCCTCGATGGTAATTCGACCGCTGACAGTGCCCTTATAGGACTCCCGTTCCCACCGGACAAGCCCGGCAACAGCGCGCAGGAGGGTAGTTTTGCCTGCTCCGTTAGGTCCCACCAGGCTGACGATTTCGCCTTCTTCCACCTCCAGGCTTACCTGGTTCAACACCATGGCGCGATCATACAGGATTGTTAAGTTCTTCACTTCAAGAAACATTTCTCTCCACTTCCTTTCCGATATACGCCTCGATAACGGTTTTGTTATTTACAATCTCCTCCGGGGTGCCCACGGCGAGAATCTTGCCGAAATTGATCACAATCACCCGGTCAACAATGCGCATCAGCTCGGACAGTTTATGCTCGACAATCAGCATAGCCGGCCCCTCGTTGTGAAGCTTTCCGAACCGCCCACCCTTGTGCAGCCTTTTCAAAGAGTTGGCGATAAGAGTGGTCTCCGCCAGGTTAAGTCCGCCAAATGGTTCATCAAGCAACAGCAGCTCGGGATCGGTCGCGATGGCCTTGGCCAGTTCAAGGCGCTTGAGGTCACCGTGGGACAGAATGGACGCCGGCTCGTTTGCCATGTCTGCGATGCCGCAGAATTCCAGGGCGTCCATGGCCCGCTGCTCAACAGACTTGACCCATTCGCCTTTTCTCTTGGCTCGCGGGCACAGACAGGGGACCATCACATTGGCTACTGCCGGCAAGTGGCGAAAGGGCTTGACTACCTGAGAGGTAGCGGCAATGCCCCTGTTGACTATCTGAGGGATTTGCATGCCGGCTATGGAATGCCCTTTAAACGTGATGGTCCCGGATGTTGGCTTAAGGATACCCACCAGGTTTCGTATCAGGGTGGATTTTCCTGCACCATTGGGACCGATCAGGCCTACCATCTCGTCGCGACCGATCTCAAAGCTGATATCATCGTTGGCCGCTATTTGGCCGAACGTCTTAGTCAACCCGTTTACTTCCAGAAAACTCTCCGCCATGGTTAGTCTTCCTCCTGTTTTCGTATCTCACGGCGCGACACCTTGCCGATATCGGTTTTAGGGATTTCGCCAACAAACTCGACAATTCTAGGAATCTTATAGTGCGCCAGTTTCTCCTCGCAGTATTCCCTGATATCCTTCTCGGACACCTTGCCTCGCGCGTCGCTTTCCAGAACAATCACCGCCTTGACGTTCTCGCCCACCAACTTATCGCGCTCACCCACGACGCCCACTTCCTTGATCTGGGAGTGTTCCTTCAGCACTTCCTCCACCTCCCGCGCATACACTCGCAGCCCCTTGTACTTGATCAGGTCCCGTTTCCGGTCGTAGATAGAAAAATAGCCGTCTTCCGTCATGCTTGCCAGATCACCCGTTCGCCACCAGCGGATACCGTTGATCACAGCCTCACACTCTGCTGTGGCATCCGGGTTCTGCCAATATCCCACCGTGATCTGCGGCCCGTTGACCACGAGCTCGCCGATCTCACCGGCAGGTACATATCGATCCTCCTCCGGGTCCAATATAGCAGCCATGGTACTTGATATGGGTATCCCGATTGAGCCATGCCGTTCATTGCCCTCGGGGTTGGTGTGTGTTACAGCGGTGGTCTCGGTCATACCGTAGGTGTTCGTGAGGATCGTGCCGGTCCGTTCCTCCCAATCCCTGGATGTCTCTTCATGAAGCGTATCCGCACCGCAGCTGAGCATCTTTAAATTACGCCAGTTTACCCGGCTGGTTTTTTTGTAGTCTTTCAACATCTCAAATAAGGAGGGTGCGCCCACAAACTGTGTTGCTTTATACTTGACGACTGAAAGCAATATCTCATCAAGATCCGGACTGGTGATGATGACCAGCGTGCCACCCATCAGCATCATGTTCACGGCCTGGCAGCAGCCCGCCTGATGGTAAAAGGGCATAAACCCGATTATGGTCTCCTCCCCGAATTTCATACGATCAGACCAGAATTTTACCTGCTGCTCAAAATTATTCATGGTGTTGAAGTGGGTGATCATCACCCCTTTGGGCGCCCCGGTGGTTCCGCCGGTGTAGGGCAGAACCAACAGGTCCACCTTGGTGTCGATTTTTACCTGGGGGGGGTCAGGTTGATAGGTTTCCAGCAGGGCCTTCATGCGGTACATACCCTTCCCTTCGTATATCTCGGGAGCTGGAGAAGCCATTTTCTGATATACGCCCCTGAGGATGCCCTTGCTCATTGCGCGTTTGGCCCAAGGCAGGGAATCGGCGACATTAGTCAGGATCACATTTTTGAACGTCACCCCGGTCTTCTCAACCCCGGCATATAAGATATCCTGGCAGATGAGATGTTCTGCTCCGCTGTCTTCCAACTGATGCCTGATTTCCAGGGAAACATACACCGGGCTGATCTGGGTAAGCACGGCACCAACCTTGGCTGCCGCGAAATAGCTGTAGAGGAACTCGGGAGAGTTGAGCAGCAGCAGCCCGACACGGTCACCCTTTTTTACACCCAGGTCCGATAAGGCGTTGGCCAACCGGTCCACCTGATCCTTGAGTTTCTGATAGGTAATTTTGGCGCCGTAATAAATCATCGCCGTCTTTTTTTTATACTGCTCGACACTTTCGTCAAATGCCTCCCCCACAGATTTGTTTTCCACCAACTCAATATCTGCGGGTACATTGGCGGTATAATACGCCAACCAAGGTTTTTCTTCATAGATGAAACGCATATGCAAAAGACCTCCTCACTGAGTGTATTGTTAACGCTTCCGACCCTCCGGACGCAAATCCGCCCGGCAGGCTCGACATTTTGTACGCGTTGCCGCATTGACCAGTTTGCAGCGAGGGCATCTGATTTCAATCTTATCCAACACCCACACTGAAATTCCCTGAGGCATGAACACCAAGGTAATAATAAGTATAACGGGGAGAACGAAGTACCGAATCGAGGAGGTGAACTCGAACAGGCCCAGTACCTCCATCAATACGACCAGGGCAAAGGTACCAAGCACGGCCCCGTAAATGGTCGCCATTCCCCCAAAGACAGTCCACAGGATCACCTGAAAAGAAAAAGACATCTCCAGCATAGACGGTCCGGCTACCCTGACGTAATGGGCGTACAGCCCACCTGCAATACCGGCGAAAAAACCGCTGACCGCAAAAGCGGTCAGTTTATAGCGCACCGTATGGATACCGGCCAGACGGGTCGCTATCTCGTCTTCACGGATGGCTTGAAGTATGACCCCGAATCGCAGGTACTTGTTTTCGGGATCAGTAAATGTGTACATGATGAACACAGATATGACAAACACCATGAACACGATATAATACGAAGATAGCCTGGATTCCGATAGCCGATCCAGACTGTATAATCCAATTTCACCGCCGGTGATATGTGGAAATGCCATCAGACCTGCGGTTAATATGATAGGGAAAGCAAGGGTCACCAGGGCCAGGTACATCCCCCTCAATCTCAAAGCGGGAATCCCCACCACCAAACCCGTCACGACACCGGCCATGGCCCCCAGCGGTATCGTAAAGACGGGAGGAAGACCAACGGCCTTGTTCAGCGCGCCGGCCACATAAGCCGCCACACCGAAAAACACGGCGTGACCCAGGCTAAGCTGTCCGCAATACCCGGCCAGCACATCCCAACTCACCGCGAACAAGGCAAAAATAGTCGCCACAGTGATGATCCGCAAATAAAAGGACTCTGTTGAAATCGCGGGGAAACACACCAGCGCAATAAAAAACAGCATCGCGATAACCCGGCCCGGGACAGCCAGGATCTCACCGTTAAACCATCCCCACAGGCGTTGTACATAGACCATCATTATAATCTCTCCTCTTCAAATGTCACCCCAAACAGCCCCTCGGGTTTAATCAGCAGTACCAGAATCATCAAACCCAGTGACACTACACCCCGAAGAAAGGACCCGTTGGGGACAAGAAACACAACCAGGATCTCCGCGTAACCAAGAATAAACGCACCCAGTACGGACCCGCCGATACTCCCTAGCCCACCTATAACTACCGCAGCCAGTACAACGACAAGAGGCCCCATCCACATCTGGGGGCTGACCATGGTAATCGGGGCGGTCGTAGCGCCAGCCAGCCCTGCGAGTCCTACCGACATCACAATGACCAGCAGCTGCATCCGGCTGCCATCGATCCCCATGACGTTGGCGATTTCTCCATCCTCAGCTATTGCGCGAATGGCAAAACCGATCTTGGTTTTCTTCAGTACAAACCAGACCGCGATCAGGGCCAAGGCAGATGAACCGATGGCTATGAAATTCTGATACGTCACGGTGGTACCGAACACCTCAACCGATCCGGCAATAAAGGGGTCGACCGCGCGAAACCGACCCCCAAAAACTTCCAGGCAAATCTCCTGGAAGAGCATGGCCAGGGCCACGGTGATAATCATAACCGCTGTCTCGTGTTCCTTGATACGATCAATAAACAGTTTAAAGACCGCCACGCCCACGAGAACGGCCAGGACAATCGCCAGAGCAAAGGATATCCAAACGTTGATACCAAACAGCCTTACCCCGGAAAAGAACAGATAGGCACCCACCATATATAAGGCCGTATGTGCCATGTTGACAATCCGCCCCACGCTGAACACCAGGGCAAACCCCAAGGCCAGCGTTGCGTACATCCCCCCCGTCAACAGCCCATTTATTAAAATATTTCCAATCATTATACCCTCGATTTTATCTTGTGTTTGACCACCTATTGTCCGGTCCCTTCGGAAACCGGGGGGACCGGACAATAGCCATGATATTCTACTTCTTGTTCTTCCAGTATTTTACGGCCCAGGGTGGCACGACATAATCCACCGTCCCTTCGTAGCGTACACCTTCAAATCCGGTCGGGCAGCCCATTGCCTTTATCAGGACCGGGTGGAGTTCATGACCATCGGGCCAGACCACCTTCATCTTGCCATCACGCCACTGCTGGATGAGTCCCGATGCTTTCGGGCCCCATACTGCATCATGAGGGTTGGGGGAACCCGGCTTGGTAAACGTATAATTAATTACGGTGCCAATCTCATTATCCGCTTTTTCTAGCACCGGCACCAGCACATCACTGTCCACCGACCCGGCCCTTTCCGCCATGTCCTTCCAGAACATGATGGCGCTATACATATTGGTTGCCCCAGTAGAGGGGGCCTCGTTGTATCGTTTCTGAAAGGCGGTATAGTAGGGCAGGGTCCTTTCCGTCAGGGGAACGGCCGCGCAGTTGCCAAACGTGGCCATGTAATTAGCGAAGCCATTGGTTCCCTCATAAAACTCGTCGGTGGTGCCGTTGAGGATTAGTCCGTACAACGCCGCCGGTATCTGCATCTCTCCCCATTGTTTGACTAACACCGGCTCCACTGGCCCCACTAGAGCAGCCAGGATAATGTGCGCGCCGGCGGCTTTGATCGCGGTGAGCTCGGCCGTCACGTCGGACGCAGATTGGGCGGGACGCCAGACCCCGACGACGTCAACCCCCAACGCCGGGAGGATTTTTTTCCAGAAATTGATCAAAGTGTCGCCAAACTTCAGCTGGATCGCCACAAGTGCCACCTTCGGCCTCTCCACCCCCAGCTGGGCCTTCACCTGCCTGGTCATGGCCGTGAACCCTGCCATGAGTGTCCGTGCAGTGCCGGTTGTAGTGAAACTGGGTCGAAAGCAGTATTTGAGACGGTCATAGTCCTCGGCAATACGGCTGCTGATCTCCAGATCAGCGGAGGGGAGAATCAGAAAGAGCCGTTTATTGTCACCGGCGATATCCATCATGGGAATCGTCGATTCGGACCGCACGCCGCCCACCACCACATCCACCTTATCCACGGTGACCAATCGCTCCATCGCCGCCATCGCGTCGGGTGTACTGGCATAACAGTTACTGTCCGCCTTGATGACCTTGACCTTGTACTTCTTGTCCTTAAGCTGAATGCCACCCGCCTGGTTAATGGTCTCCTCGGCAAACTGAGCACCCTGCCACGCCTGCCTGCCATATGTAATCTTCGTGGGTCCAATCACCCCCACCTTCAGGACATCCTCGGCCAAGGCCGGACCCGGCGACAGGAACAGCATGCACATCCCGACAACCATCAAACAAAACAGCTTTCTCTTCATAACTCCCTCCTTGATATCACTCTTGACATAGAAAAGGTTTATGGAAAGGTTTATGGCCAGATGTATCTTCTGGACAAAACCGCCTACAACAAGTGAGCAGCAAGAATCATGCTTCCTTGTTGCTGAGTAATTACAATGTATCTTTCTCAAATCCTCGGGCAGCAACAATATCCAAGATCATATCCATGACCCTTACGCCTTCAATGGACACCTTTGTTTTCTGAATAGGGTTGAAAAGCAAATAGCGGCGGACTTCATTGGAAGCGGAGCGGAAATAGTCCAAGCTCCTGAGCGCATAAAGTTTCATGGCGTTCAAGCGGACATAGGATTCAGCAAACATTTTCTTGATATGAGCAAAATTGGTAACCGGCTTGCCATAAAGAATGCGGTTTGCGGCATGATTCATGGCTTCGTATAGTGAGTGCGTACATAAACCA
>CAZFXX010000137.1:0-8328 GCA_964522985.1 uncultured Desulfobacteraceae bacterium | reverse complement strand
ACTTCTACCGTGTGAAGGTAGCACTCTCCCGCTGAGTTAACCGCCCATGGATATTGTTTGTCATTTTTTTATTGCTCAATGCCAGATGCTTATAATCGTTTGCCGACCTGCAAGTCAAGTATTTTTTGATTTACGCCATATCGGGTTTTATTTCAGATGAATCTGTGGGTACGGGGCCTGGATCCGGTATGGGGTCGGGCTTTAATTCTTCAATTTCTTTGGGTGTTGGAAGATCTTTCAGGTTTTTCAAGTCAAAAATTTCAAGGAATTGTTTCGTGGTGGCATAGATCAGAGGACGTCCGGGAATTTCCCTGCGGCCCAATACCCGAATAATTTTACGATCGAGAAGCATCCGCAGAATGCCCCCGCATTCGACGCCACGGATATGTTCTATGTCACTGCGCATTACCGGCTGTTTATAGGCAATGATGACCAGGGTTTCCAAAGCCGCCATACTGAGATGGAAAGAAGACGGGCGTATCAGGCGTGCTATCCAGCGGCTGTATTCAGGCCGGGTGCAGATCTGGTAGCCGTCCGCGATCCGGCGTAATACAAACCCGCCGGATCGATTTTCATACTCCTGTGAAAGGGCCTGCAGGGCATCCCTGATCTCTCCGGTATCGGTTTCCAATACCAGTTTTATACGCTCCACACTGAGTGGTCCGTCTGCTACAAACAGCAGACTTTCGATGATGTTTTTAATATCTTCCATGGGTCTTTACAAATAAAAAAGTCGAATAATGCCGGTCTGAACATGCTGTGCAATTTTGATAAGATGCAGCTTGATCAGTTCCAGAACAGCTAAAAATGTTACCACCACATCACTTTTTCCAGGTTTTCTCGGGAAAAGTTCCATAAAGGTTACCGAATTTTTTTCTTCTAGGATATCAATAATTTCGGATATTTTGTCTTTAACTGAAACCCTGTCGGCGGTCAAGTCAACGATATGTTCGCCGGGCATTTTTTCTAGTACCTTTTGAAACGCTTCGATCAGTTCAAATAACCCCGCGTGGATGAATTGATTTTCCTGTGTTTGAGGGTATTCATCCGGGCTACCTGGCATTCTGATAAAAATATTTTTTCCCAGTAGATTTCTGCCGGATAACTGTTCAGCCGCCGACTTCATCTGCAGGTATTCTATCAGCGGTTTTGTAATCTCATGGCGGGGGTCCTCATCGTCCTCATCGTCTCCGATGCCTTCATGAACAGGAAGCAGGGTTTTTGATTTAATCTGGGTCAGAGTGGCGGCCATAAACAAAAAATCACCGGCAAAATCAATATTCATTGATTCCATCCAGTTAATGTATTCCAGGTACTGATCGGTTATCAAGGCAATGGGTATGTCGTGGATGTCCACCTCATTTTTTTTAATCAGGTGCACAAGAAGGTCCATGGGACCTTCAAAAATATCTTCAAGTTTTACGGCATATGGTTTATTTTGCATGACGACTCGGCAAGGTATAAGTTTATAATTTAGCCAGTATATTTGAAATAGGCAAGAAAATAATACCCGAGTTGTGGAATTTTTAGGGAAGCGCCATGCTTTAGGTCTTGATGCAGCAGGGCTTCGGAAAACCGCAGACTATCCATGGATATGTAAAGAATTTTTGTGAATCCTTGATGCGCAAGCGTGATCGGTTTAGATCGACTTAAAAATCGTTCGATTCAGGTAAAAACGGGATAATGTATTTGCGTGCAAAGACGAGCTCATCCGCTTTTGTTTTAAGGTGGCCGTTTAATTTCTCGTCCAGTACGGCCTGAAGTGTTTCACGATATACGGGGCCAGGCTTAAGCCCCATTTTTAAAAGGTCCCTGCCTGTTAAGGATAAGGTTGTATGGCGGAGTCGGGTAAAGTACAAAGAGATGGCTTTTTTTACTTTTTCATACCCTGTGGCCGCCATCATGTATAAAAGCAATTCAATTTTGAAGCCGGTAAGCTGCCTGTAAAGAATACTGTTTGAGGCAGGCAGGTTGTGCTCCAGCCACAACAGACGTTTTAAGGCCTGTTTGCGGTTTTTAATAAAGAAGGTTTGATAGCGGGGTGCAAGTTCGAGATGCCGGCAGATCTCTACTACCGTGCTGGAGCGGCAGGGATGAATCAATGCTAAAAAATATACCGGCCACCGCATGTATGGTTCTTTTAAAAAAAGCAAATCGTTCCAGTGCAGTACTTTTTTAACGGAATTTAAAAGTGCAATAAGTTTCGCGTCACATTTAATGGACGGATGAATCACCTTCAGCAGATCGTAATCCTGAAGCCTTATAATTGCCGGAGCAGGATTTTCTTCCTCCAGAATCTGGCGCAGCTCTCCAAAAACCCGCCGCCCACTGAGTCGTTTAAAAAAATCCATTTTAACGGCATTTTTTATAAGCTTGGAAGTTAGTTTGCCGATGGGAAAGGCAAAACGCTGTTCAAAGCGGATCGCCCTGAATGCACGGGTGGGGTCTTCAACGAAACTCAAATTGTGCAATACTCTTATTGCTTTGTCCTTGAGGTCCTGCTGGGCCGAGAAAAAATCGATCAGCAGACCGAAGTTTTCAGGGTTCAGTTCAATGGCCAGGGTATTGATAGTAAAATCCCGCCGAAAAAGGTCCAGCTTGATGGAGCTCATTTTAACAGTGGGCAAGGCCGCCGGGAATTTATAATATTCCATGCGGGCCGATGCCACATCTATTTTAAAACCGGACGGGAAGATAATGACGGCGGTTCCGAATTTTGCGTAGGTGTGAATATGCGCGCCGATCAGTTTTGCAAATTCTTTAGCAAAGGCAATGCCGTCGCCTTCCACCACAATATCGATATCTTCAGTGGGTCGGTACAGAAACAGGTCCCTTACAAATCCGCCGACGGCATAAGCATTGCATCCCATGCCAGCGGCTGAGCGTCCTATCTTTTTCAGGATTTCTATAATATCTTTGGTAATTCTTTCCTGGATAAAATTGACGATTCTTTTTGTTTTGACTCGAACCTTGCTTTTCAGCAGGCCGTTTGGATCGTCGCTGCGATGGGTTTGACCTGCCAGCAGATTCAGAAGATCGGTGCGGGTAACAACGCCTAGGACGGTGCCGTTATGGATAATCGGCAGGATGCGCTGCTTGCTGTCAATTATTTTATCTTGTATCTCCTGAAGGTCGGCCTTGGGACCGGCAGATATCAGCTCGGTGGTCGCATACTCACTTACAGGAAGGGCCCCCAGGTTATGGTAAAGGGCTTTTTCGATCACCTGGCGCGATATGAATCCCACAAGCCGGCTGTTTTTTTCTGAATTTTCCGTGACCAGCAGTGCATTAATATTATAACGAACCAGTACGTCGGCGGCCTTTTTACAGGAAATGTCGGCGGCAACTGTGATGGGCGGTGATGACATGAGGTTTTTGGCCAACCGTCTGGGCCTGATTTTGGCGTGCAGGGCCTCCATCAGCCTGTTTTCAATCTGAGGCAGCGTGGTTTCCTTTATTGTCGCGGCTGCGGCATGGATATGCCCACCCCCGCCAAGAGACGCCAGAATATCACCGACGTCGACATCGTTTGTCCGGCTGCGGGCAACGATGTATACCTTACTGCCCATAAGCCCGATGGCTATGAGTACGTCAAAATTTTCCATCCTGATCATCTTCTGGACCAGGAACGCAAAGTCGGGGACATAATTTTCTGTTGTGATACTGGTAATGACAACATCAATACCTTGAATGGTGTGATGGGCGGCATTCTGGATCATATCATTAAGGATACTGATCTGCTGGGGGCTTATTTCTCTGGCGATCATATTTGATATGGTATTTAAATTGGCCCCTTTGGAAAGCAGGTAGGCGCTAGCCAGAAAATCGCTTTCGGTTGTGGATGTGTATGTAAAAGAGCCTGTATCTTCATATATGCCAAGGCACATAATCGTGGCTTCATCCGGAGTGATGGCGATCTTTTTTTGTTTGAGAATTTCGGTTAGAATCGTAACCGTGGCACCCGTTAGACGACTGATTTCATGGTGGGCCTTAATATCGTTTGGCGTGGATGGATGGTGATCATAAATATGGATCTCAAGGCCCGAATTTTTGAGAATATCGGCAAGCCTGCCAATTCGATGCGGATGCCGGGTATCCACCAGGACCAGTTTTTTGATTCTGGCAAGATCAATATCCTTCAGGTCCACCATGTTAAACAGGTAAACCATGGAACTAATGAAAAAATTACGCAGGTTTTTTTCCTGTGAACCCGGGAATACGACGATGGAATCAGGGTATAATTTATGGGCCGCCAGCATGGAAGCCAGGGCATCAAAATCAGCATTGATATGCGTCGTAATAACCGTCAGGTTTTGGTTATCGGGCAAGCGCTTTACCGACATGCAGCAGATCCTGTTGAAAATGACATGAATTGTAATTTATAGTAATTTTATTAAATCATATAATTATATGCATATATCGCCGGTTTTATCAAGGCATAGCTTTGGATATCCCAGGGCAACCGCATTTAAAAAAAAATAAGGGCGTACCCCTGGTCTCTGCCGTATTTTTTCCAGGGAGATTTGGTTGACACTAAATTTTAAAAAGTCCAATGCCTGTGCACTATATAAGACGCTTAAATATATTGTTATTTAAAGCGTATTGTGCTATTTGTCTCAAATTGTTGCAAATAGCGTTGCAGGTCATCTCCATGATATTGCTTTTTTATTTTACTATGTATTTGTAAAGCTGTTGAATACTTATGATCTGATTGTTTTTGATGGCGTCATAAAAAGCCTTTATATACTGAGTTATGGCGGTTTTTCAGAGATTCGGCATACTATATGCGTAATATATATACGGAATTTTTATTTAGCCATTCAAAAAATATTTTTTATGAATTCATCACGCTTGAAATCGGCTTTTTAAAAATAGATTTTACTTCCGGCATAAGATATGAAAGTAAAATTTAGCACTTTTTTGCAGGCCATGTTTGTGTTTCTATAATAACAAGGGGGGAGAATCATGCCGATTTATCTGTGGGAAGGAAAAAACAAAAAAAAGGAAACCCAGAAAGGTGAGATGGATGCTCCCAATGAGGAAGCCGTCCGAAGCAATCTGCACCGGCTCAGGATCACCCCTGTCAAGATCAAAAAGAAACCCAAAGATCTGTTTGAAAATATAGCTTTTTTACAGCCCAATGTTAAGGAGAAGGATGTTATCATCTTTGCCAGGCAGTTTTCCACCATGATCGATGCCGGGCTTCCAATCATTCAGTGCCTCAATATACTGTTCTCCCAGCAGGAGAATAAAACTTTTCAGAGGATGCTCAAAGAGATCAAGGAATCGGTGGAAAGCGGGACAACGCTGGCGGAATCTCTTATCAAATATCCCAAGATATTTGATAACCTGTTTGTGAATATGATCGCGGCCGGTGAAGCCGGCGGTATCCTGGATACGATTCTCAAGCGACTTGCAGGATATATGGAAAAGGCGGCCAGACTCAAAAAACAGGTCAAGGGTGCCATGATATACCCTGCCATAACCCTTGCGGTAGCAGCTATCGTGGTGACCATTCTGCTTGTTTTTGTTATTCCCGTTTTCGAAAAAATGTTTCAGGATTTCGGGGGTCAGCTTCCGGCGCCTACCCAGATAGTCGTCAATCTCAGTACTTTTGTGAAAAACAAGATATTTTATATCATCGGCGCGCTTATTATCTTTATTTTTGCCTTTAAAAAATATTACAGTACGGAAAAAGGCCGGATTGTCGTCGATAGATTTTCACTTAAACTGCCTGTTTTAGGGATATTGCTTCGCAAGGTGGCGGTAGCCAAATTTACCCGTACCATGGGTACGATGCTGTCGAGCGGCGTTGCCATTCTCGAGGCCCTTGACATTGTAGCTAAGACGGCGGGCAACAAAATTATTGAAATGGCCATTAATAACGTTCGGGCCGGTATTACCGAGGGCCGCACAATGGCGGAACCCCTCGCGGAAAGCGGTGTTTTCCCGGCAATGGTCTGCCAGATGATTGCCGTGGGGGAGTCCACCGGTGCCCTTGATGCCATGCTTGAAAAAATTGCTGATTTTTATGACGAAGAGGTCGATCAGGCCGTTGAGAATCTGACCAGTATGATAGAGCCTTTTATGCTGGTTTTTCTGGGAGTTGTTGTCGGTGGTATGGTAATTGCTATGTATTTGCCCATATTCACCATGGCGCAGAATATTGCGTAGAAACGCAGGGCCTGGTTCTAACTTCGGGCATTTATATGAAAGTCGTAAGATATGCGTTTTGAGTCGTGGGGAATAAAAGACCATGTTTGCTCATGACCCGGGATTGAAGGGATAAATCAAAGAAAGCCAACTTTTGACCAGTGAGTTCTTAACCGCTTAACGGTTACATCGTGCCCATTCGAAAATGAAAATTTTTGTTCAAGATCGAGGCGTGCACAAAAATAACCTTGAGGCATATGTTTGATATTCCGAGGATTTTTTTAAACACAACGACGAGGTTGGGCAAAAAGACCATTTATGGACGGGCATTACATAATTTTTTATTTCTGACCAGGCACTGTTGAGCAAACCAACCGACATCTGCCTTCCGGTATTTTGAACTTCCCATGAACAATCTTTCTTCACAGATGCAAAATGATTTGCACCCTAAACTTAAGTGGCTGATATCGCTCAGGGCGCTTTTTGCACTTCTGATGCTAGGGTCCGTTATTTTCCTGCAACTTGTCAGAGATGATGCCATTTTTGCGCCCCAGCTTATCGCATTGTATTATCTGATTGCCGCTATTCTGGCCCTCAGTACCATCTATGCAGTTGTCCTTCGTCTCATAAAACGACAATCTTTTCTTGCGTATGTTCAAATCGGGATTGATACGTTAATGGTGACGGTTATTATTTTTTTGACGGGCAGTTTTACAAGTGCTTTTTCATTTCTGTATCTGGTTGTGATTATCTATGCCAGTATGCTGCTTTTTAGAAAAGGCGGTCTGGTTATGGCATCACTCTGCTGCATAGAGTACGGCATTATGGTTGATCTTGAATATTATCTATTATTGACACCTTTTGAGACGGATAATTTTTTGACTGAGAATTATGAGTGGAGTCAGATTCTGTATAAAATCTTGATCACCATGGCCGCCTGCTTTGCAGTGGCTTTTTTAAGCGGTTTTCTGGCGGAGCAAGCCAGAAAGTCCAAAAGAGAGCTTGCTGCAATGGAAGATCACGTGAAACGGGTTGAAAAAATGGCGGCCATGGGAGAGATGGCCGCCGGCCTTGCCCATGAAATTAAAAATCCACTGGCTTCTCTTTCGGGTTCTATCCAGATTTTAAGGGAAGATATCGAGTACAACCCGGATCATGACAAGCTGATGCAGATCGTTTTACGTGAAGCCGACAGACTCAGTTCCCTGGTGACCGGTTTTTTATTGTTCGCCAGGCCTCCCGCCGGAAAGGTTGAATCGGTTGAACTGGATAAAGCCCTGCAGGAAACATCTGATTTTTTTGGGAAAGACAATAGATGCTCGGGCAAAATTGAGATTACAAGAGAGCTGGTTTCCGGTATCTGGATTGAAATTGATCCGATGCATCTGCGCCAGATATTATGGAATCTTTTGCTAAATGCTGCCGAGGCGATTGACGGTAGAGGCGTCATCTATATTGTCATGAAGCCTGTCCGGAACAAGCAGGTGGATGTCATGATTTCCGATAATGGATGCGGGATGTCACCTGAGACAACCCAATCGGTTTTTGATCCTTTTTTTACCACTAAACCCAGTGGCACCGGATTGGGTCTTTCCATTGTCCACAGTATTGTCGAGTCATATAACAATCGGCTTGATGTCGAAAGCACAGAGGGTGAGGGAACAACCTTTACCCTCAGGCTGAAACAGATTGACACGCCAACTTAATCTTGACAGATTTTTGTAAATAAGATAACATTTTTTGTTTAACTCATTTTTTAATCAAAAGAATTCCTCGATGCTCTACATCGGAGTTAAAAAGATAAAAATTCATTTTGATACATCGCAGCTCTCCTGCGGGGTAGTTCATTGATTGTTGAATTTTGTTCCAACCGATATAATTTTTTAATTTTTTTTATAAAATTAGTGATTCTAAGTGATACGATTTTAAAAAGCAGGTAACTGAAAATAGATGGATAAATTAAACGAAGCAGCCGATAGAAAACAAAAAATAGTGAATTTAAAAAATAGCGGTCATAATCTGTATCCCAATGATATTGAGGTGTTACATACTGTTAAAGAGATAGTGGAAAAGACCGATCAATTTGCCGGAGATATGAACGAGGATGCTTTTGTGTTTACGGTTGCCGGGCGGATGATGGCCATCAATAAATTTGGGAAGTCCTCTTTTGTGCGC
>CAZFXX010000136.1:0-8353 GCA_964522985.1 uncultured Desulfobacteraceae bacterium | reverse complement strand
AACCGGCCTGGGCATCGGCAAACAGGGCGTCTGTCAGTCCGCCCCCGGATCGGCTGGGCAGGTGGTAGAAACGGGCCATCTGGGCCGTTGCTGAGGATATCATGGAAAGCTCGGGTGCGCCGATGGTCAGGGCGCCTGACTTCATATCCATGGCCGATGAGGTGGAACCGTAAATCACTGGGGTACCGGGATTTACAAGCTGGGCCAGGGTGATACCCGCCAGAATTTCCGCCGTCTGCAGGGCAAGCACCCCCGCAAGGGTGACCGGGCCTGAAGCGCCTGCCATGATAAGCGAGGCCACTACGACGGCCTGGCCGTTGCGGGCCAGTTCGATGAGAGAGCCGGCCATCTCTTCGGAAAACTGCAAAGGGGACAGGGAGTTGATCAGGGAAACGGTGACCGGCGGCATCTCTTTGAGTTTTTCCCTGCCGCCCCATACCATGCCGCACATTTCAATACAGTCGACGATGGCCTGCCGGGAGAGGGGGCTGCCCATGAAGGGTTTGTCGCTCAGGACAATGCTGGAAAAAAGCATGTCCAGATGCGCGGTCTCCGGTGGAATATCCGATGGTTCCACCATCATAAACCCGTTCATGTCTATGTATTTGGAGGTCTGGATCAGCTTACAGAAATTATCATAATCCGCAAGGGTCGCCTCCCGCTGTTCTCCACCGGGCAGGGTGACAAAGGGGGCACCATAGCCGGGCAGGAGGACAAAGTCATCTCCTCCGATCTGTACACTTTTGTCCGGATCTCTGGCGACCACGGTGAATTTTTCAGGTGCTGTTTCAAGGGCTCTGGTGATCTCTTTTTCTTCAAAAAAAACGGTTCTTCCGTCCACCTTGAAGCCATTGGTTTTGAAGATTTCAAGGGTTTCGGCATCCATAAAACCGACGCCGGTATTTTTCAGCAGGTCCAGTGCCCCGTCATGAATTCGGGTCATCTGTTCTTTAGTGAGTGTCTGCATTCTATCGTACATGATTGACTCCTTTCTTTTATAGTAATCGTTCACGGTTGTCGGTTCACAGTTCACGGCTTTTTCAATAACGACCACGGCAAACCAACTTGCCACAACGAAAATTGAAACGCCCATGTTTGCTATTAGTTTTCAACCCGTGTTGCAATTCCTGTGGCCGGCCCCTCCGACGACCCCGTACCATAGAAAATCGCCCAGGGTGGGAAGCAAAAGCGTGGCCGCTACCGTGGCCCGGATTGATCGCCCCTTGGAAATACGGGCGATGAACATGGCGACAAACGGTGCCCAGCTCAGCCACCAGGCCCAGTAAAAAATGGTCCAGCCACCGATCCAGTTGCCTTCGATGCCCGGTGCCAGATAAAGACTCAGCGGCAAAAAATTATACAAATAGGAGCCGATGGAGCTGGTGGCCAAATTGATCAGGAAAACAGTGGGCCCGAAAATCAGAATAAAAAACCAGACAGCGGCAAAGACCCACATGTTGACGTTGCCGACAAATTTGATACCCTTTTCAATGCCGGTATACACGGCAATTGTAAAAATCAGGGTCAGCGCACCGATGATCAGATAGATGCCGCCGGTGCCGATCTCAAGGCCATACTGATACTTGAATCCGCTGGAAAGCTGGAGCGCGGTCAGACCGATGGTGGTGGCCAGTCCACCCAGTATAGCAAAAACAGCAAAGATATCAAGTATTTTTCCCCAAATACCGTGAATTTTGTCGCCGATCACATAATAAAAGGCACTGGAAAATTTAAACGGCAGGTTTTTGGTAAAACAGGCATGGGCCAGGGGGATGGTGAGCATGACATAAATGGCCCAGGGACTCAAACCCCAGTGAAAAAAGGACTGGGTCATGGCGTTGGCCCCGGCAATGGCGGTCTTGGCCTCGCCGCCGAAAAAGGGCGGCGGTGTCATATAGTGATAGGCCGGTTCGGCTGGCCCCCAGAAGACAATACCCGCAGCAATGGCCGAGCCGAACAGCATGGCGATCCAGGAAAAAGTTGAAAATTTAGGCTTGTCTTCGGGCATTCCCAATTTTATGCCGCCGTAAGTGTTGCCCATGAGCACAAAGCAGGCGATGACCAACAGGAAGACGGAAAGCAGATAAAGCCAGCCCCAGCCTTTGGTGGTCCATGCAAATACGGCATTGATGGTTGCCGTCATATTTTCGGGAAACGCAATGGCCCAGATAATAAAAAAAACCGTTACCGAAGCCGAAATCCAGAATACCAGAGGGTCAAATACTTTTGAATTGCTGGATGGTTGTGACATCTATTTCTTCTTTTTAAATGGTTGTTATAAAAAAGTTGGCTGGGGATGATGCCGGCAAAGACGACCTATATAACTATCTTAAATTATATGATATTTTAAATAATGGGGTGGACAGGTTCGGTAAATCCGGCGGGTGAGACCGAAAATGGGTGCAAAATATTTTTCAGTCATGGCAAAAAATTTTAAGTGAAAAATATTTTGCACACTTATGCTGAAATGGCATACCGTTCTAGGGGTATGGCTGTTAATTCGTGGGCCGCCATATCAAATCCGGGGATTGATTTTTTAAATTTTTTGTGACAAAATAACATACAGGCTCAAAAAACTCAGACAACCCCACCTAAAACAAACAGGATTCAATGAGAGACAATGACTCAAAAAGTATTTACCAATGGAAACAATACCGTACCTGTAAGGTGCCCCTAATGTCATGAAAACAGGATAATAGATATATCAGATTATAAAAAAACAGACAAAATCGCCATGCTGGAATGCCAGTGTGAGTGCGTGCATTATTACACGGTGATGCTGGACAGAAGAAAATTTTACCGCAAAAGCACTGACCTTCCCGGAGTCTATAGTTGTCAAAAAACCAACTTGTCAGGCAGCCATAAAAGTGAATATAAAGATGACCGGGGTTTTATGAGGGTAACCGACATTTCCCGCAGCGGTCTGAAAATTCGTGTAAATGGGGCACAAACTTTTTTGCCGGGGGATCGCCTGTACGTGGAATTTAATCTGGACGATCGGGCTCGATCGTATATAAAAAAATCCGTGATCGTACGAAGTTTACAGGGACAATGCGTCGGAATGGAATTTATCACCATCGAAAATTTTGACAAGCTTGGTGCCTGCCTGCTTAAATAGTGCCAAAATAAAATCCTGCCCCCTAAATTCATATCTCATTGTATACCTCTAAAATCGTCTGGTCATCAAAATTGTTTTGCATATTGGTAAAGATGTTTAGTACTATGCAGCCCGTTTCGGTTCAGGCGTGGCTCGCTGTAAAATCGATTACCATAGGACAGGAATCAGTCTCCCTGTTTAATAGGCGGAAAAAAATTAAATGAATGATTACAATAAAAAATATTACGTATTTCAGGAAGGTTTCAATCTGGTGGCCCAGGCTGCAGAAGGTATCCCGGACCGGGTTCCCATCTATGCGCAACTGTGTGAGATGCTTCCACAGGAGATGGGTGTTTCGGCGGAAAAAATTTTTCATGATCCTGAGTTGATCACCATCGGCAGTTTTAAGGTTTGTGAAAGGTATGGTATCGATGTGCCGGTCGTTGACCTGGACTCCTATAATATCGAAGCCGAAGCCATCGGGCAGAAATTAATTTTTGATGAAAACATTATGCCGGACGTGGATCGCACTCATCCGTTGATTGAGGCCCAGGAAGATTTGAAAAAAATTAAAACACCGGATTTTGATAAAGCGGCCCGCTGCCCCGTAGTGGTTGAGATGTATCGTCGTTTTGAAGAATTGACCGGTTGCAGGGCCTCCATAGCGTTTTGCGCACCTTTCAGCCTGGCTGCAAATATCAGGGGGATATCGCAGGTATTGATGGATATCATGGAACAGCCGGCTTTTGCCCGAAGCCTGTTTGAGTGTGTAACCGAAGAAGTCTTGATTCCGTGGCTGCTTTATTTGAAGAATAAATTCCCTCAAACACCTGCATTTGTGGGTGCCGATGCCCTTGCATCTCTGCCCGTGGTCAATGAGATGATGATGGAGCAATGGGTTGCGCCCTATATTGAACGTCTTCGTCAGGTTATTGGTCCGAATCTGTGCGTACCCAACCACACAGGCGAAAGATATTCCAAAACGCCTGAAAAAATTATGGATATCCGTCGCCGGGCAAATGCGCTTTATGTGGAGGGCCAGGACCCTGATGTTGAGGCCTTAGGACCGGAGTTTTATAGAAGATATGCTGATAAGCACGACCTGCCGCTACTACTGGGTGTCGGAGCTGTTTTTCTGAATAATGCGTCGCCTGAAGAGATCACTGCACGGGTCAGGCATTATGTGCAGACGGGTGGGAAAAATGGCCGCCTCTGGTTTTATCTTTGTAATTTGGCACCTGGCACACCGGCGGAAAACATAACGGCAGCGGTGACGGCTGTTCACCAATACGGTTCTTCTATGAGGTAAAATTTATTGTATTGAGAAAGCCCTGTCCTTTGGGCTTAACGCCATAACACTTTTTATTTCGAAAATAAGTGAAAACTTGAGAAAAAGACGCCTACAATTATCTACAGATGATGTCTTTAAAAAGGTCATACTTTCATGGATTATGGGGCCGGATTCGCTCTTTTGAGTCTTTTATGCGCGGGCATAAATGATGTCGTTTTTAAAAAATATACGCTTACAAAATGTTCCATAGGGGGGTATATTTGTGGCATCGGCATTGTCTGGACAATTTCACAGATTTTACTTTTAAGGATGACCGGAGGCCATTTTGTCTGTAATTTCCCCAGCCTCGGGTTTGGCCTGGTAGCCGGTATTTTTGTCACGTTGTCCAATCTTTTGCTGCTTGAAAGCCTGACCCGGATCGAGGTTAGTGCCGGATCGACAATTTATCGCCTGAACACGATCGGGGTCGTTGTCCTCTCCTTTATACTTCTTGATGAATCACTGGGGTTATTCAAGATAGCCGGAATCATGGCCGGAATCATGGCCGTGCTTTTTTTGTATCAAAAAACCGACAGGTCCAAGGTTGATTCCGGCCGTTTTTTATTCTATATAATTGCCATTGTAGCCTCTCTGCTGCGGGCCTTTTACGGCATCACCACAAAAGCCGGCCTTTTGAACAAGGCGGACCTGCAGACCATGCTGGTTTTAATTTCATCAAGCTGGATTATCGGGGGGGCTGCATATGCTTTTTTCAGAGAGAAAAACTTTTCGGCAACATCTGAAATCTTTCGATATGCGCTATTGTCAGGTGTGATGGTTCTGGGAGTCGCTAATTTTCTGATGCTGGCGGTAAAATACGGAGAGGCCAGCATCGTAATTCCCATTGCCAATATGAGTTTTATTGTAGCCTTCCTGCTCTCGGCCGGCCTGAAAATGGAAATCATCACCCTTAGAAAATGCGGTGTGATAGCCCTTGCCGTCCTATCGATTGTTATGCTTGCCCACGCATGATTTTCCTGTATGCGTTCAAATATTGTAAAGTTGCCTTTGTCAGTCATTTGCAGATTCAAGCATCAATGTTTGATGGTATATCTGACGTATCCAAAACTAATCTTAAACCTCTGACCCCCTGGAACGTCTGAATCCTCAGATTTAAAAAAAACTTTTACTTGATGGAAAGCACCGGACAGGGCGCATGCAGAATGATGTATTGAGCTGTTGAGCCGAACAAAAGCTTGCCGACTTTGGATCTTCTTTTGATGCCAATAATAATTTCATCAATATCGGTGTCCTTGGCCAATTGAACCAGGTCCTCACCTGCTTCCAGCCCGCGTACCAGAAGATGGGTTTTACAGGAAATTTTTTTGTCTATAAAAAGAGATTCGGCATAATTTAATTTTTTTTCAACCCGGTCGAACTCTTTTCTGGGAACATCGATCCCGCCAACCATGGATGTGACAATATGAACCCTGGCATCAAACGCTTTCGCATGCTTTATGGCAAGTTCCAATGCATCTTTGGCCACACCCGAATCGTCATATCCTACCATAATTTCCATAATATTCTCCTGTCGTGTATCCGGTTTTCGTGCAATACCTCATATTTGCACAGTTTATAACTATTATGGATTATCTATAGCGGAACAAAAGCGCTGTGTCAAATAAGTTTGTCCTGCAAATTGAGGTAAAGGTCATTTTTTCACTGATTCACAGTAGTGGAAACGAATCAATGCCCTCCGATAGGGCCGGGTTGGTACAATCAAATAACTTCGGACTCAATTTTCTGAATACATTCTTCTATACTGTCAAGGGCCTGAGTCATCTCCTGTTTTGTGATAGTCAGCGCCGGGGTCAGCGTGATGATATTGCCCATGGTCAGCTTAAAACTGATTCCCTTTGAAAGGGCGCAATACATCACTTTCTCAGCTTCTTCCAGGGCATGCCTGCCGTCTTTGATCAGCTCGATTCCCATAAACAGGCCGATGCCCCGAACATCACCGATGAGGGGGTGTCTTTCCTTCATGGCTTCCAGGCGATCCAGCGCATATCTGCCCAGTTGCTCCGAGTGGACCAACAGATCATTGGATTCGATGTAGTTGATGGTGGCCAGGGCCGCCGCGCAGGCCACCGGGCTTTTTTCATGGGTGTAATGTCCCAGGGCGCGGTGTCCGACCACATCGAGCCGTTCGCTGGCGATCATGGCCGCCAGTGGAAACACGCCGCCGCCAAGACCCTTGCCGATACAAAGAATGTCCGGCGTCACGCCAAAATTTTCGCAGGTGAACATCTTGCCGGTGCGGCCCAGGGCATGAGGGATTTCGTCGAAAATCAGAAGGGCGCCGTTTTTGTCGCATGCCTTTCTGATGGTTTGCCAGTATTCGGCCGACGGTACATAGGGGGTGCTACGCATGGGTTCGGATATCACTGCGGCGATATCGCCCTCCTGTTCGAGGATATATTCCACGTACCGGGCGCAGAGCATTTCCCACTTGTGGGGATCGCCCAGGTCAAAAAAGGCCCGCGACGGATCCGGCGGGGGCACATGCTCGGTGCCCGGGAGCAGGGGACCCTGGTCCTGGCGAAATACCGCTTCGCCCCCGATGGAGATGGTATCCAAGGTGGCCCCGTGAAAAGAATCCCACATGGAAATGGTTTTATGGCGCCCGGTGACCAGGCGGGCCAGTTTGAGGGCAATGCCCATGGCTTCGGCACCGCCGGGGCAGAAAAGCGTCTTGTTAAGATCCCCCGGGGCCAGTTGAGCCAGTTTTTTGGCCAGATCTACGGCAACGCGATTCGTATAGCGGCGGGTGCAGAAGGGCAGGGTGTCCAGCTGTTTCTTGATTGCGTCGATTACCTCAGGATTGGCAAATCCGACCTGGTGTACGTTGTTGCCGTGAAAATCCATGTAGCGACGGCCCTGGAGGTCCTCGATGTAGATGCCGTCACAGGATGTAAGGGCATTGAGACACGGTGTGGACAGGGACTGTTTCAGAAAATAGCGCTCATCTTCTTTGAGCAGGGCCTTGGTGGCAGCGTCGATGTGCTGATCCTGCCATTTGTTTCGTAAGGGAGAAATGTTAATATCGCCTTCGGCTTTGTGCTGTTTTTCCATGATGACCCCCTATGAATAATTTGTTGTTTATTGTTGCGGGCTTGAAAATTAAGTCACTATCTTGCCAAACTTTTATTGATTATTCAAACGTTATTCCCATCTGGTTGAATTCCTCCCGCACCTCGTCATACAACCGGACATATTCTTCCGAAGGTTTGCGGGTTTTCAGGTCATAACACTCCTGATATTTTTTCCCCGACGGAGCCGTTGCGATGCGGTCTTCATATTTTGCCAGAATTCGGTTGGCCAGCTCGTTGGCCTGGTGGGCCTGCATGCCGTGAATGGCCTTGGCGAAATCAACCGCGAAGCGGCCCTCCATGGGGGTGACCCCGTCAGCGATGACGGCCTTTGCCGGATGGGGATTCTGGATGGCGGCATATCCGGACGGCACCTGGGACAACAGGATGGCCGAAGCTTCCTGAAAGTACATTCTCGTGCAGGGGCCGGCCGCGGCAAAACCTACGGCAAGGGCGGCCTTAAAAAGCCGATCCGCCAGGGCATCGTCTGCGGAAATGGGATTTTCCCGGTCCAGGGTGATGTCATATTCCTTGAGGAGCTCCCTTATGGCCGGAATCAGAATCTTCATGTTGAAATTTTTTTCCGTCATCATCGGACCGGTATTGGCCCGTTCCATAAAATCTAAAAAATCCGGCATTTGTTTACCTTTCATTTTTTTGATTAGAGGTTAATTGGGTAACGGCCGTATTTTTTGTGTTAAAGCCATTTTGTTTTTAACGGCAGGGAATCCCCATTTGAACCAGCTCCTCGATGACCTCATCATAGAGTCGATCGTATGCCGGGGTCCGTTTGCGGGTTTTCATATCATACAGTTCAGGATATGTTTTTCCCGTGGT
>CAZFXX010000135.1:0-8452 GCA_964522985.1 uncultured Desulfobacteraceae bacterium | reverse complement strand
GAGACGGATAGGGTGCGCCGAGTCGGCGGAGGGCGTAAGTTTCTGGAAAAAAAACACCGCAAATCATCGCCTTAATAGAAGAATTGGTGGAGTATGAAACCGCTGGTAATCCTATGTCCGGATTAAAATGGACAAGGAAAATAACTGAAAAAATAACCCATGAGCTTAAAACATTGGGGATAAAGGAGGTTAATCGAACGTCTGTTGGCCGGCTTTTGAAAGATCTTGGCTATTCATTAAAAGTGAATCACAAGAAAAAGGCGTTAGGCACAAAAAAAACGCCTGAAGCAAGGGCACAGAGAGATAAACAGTTTAAATACATCAATGGTATTCGTGTTCAGTTTACCGATGAGGGCAATTCTATCATTAGTGTGGATGCCAAAAAGAAAGAAATGGTAGGCGATTTCAAAAACAATGGATCGGCATGGCGTAAAAAAGCCTTTGAAGTAGGCGATCACGACTTCAGACAATATGCCGAAAGAATCGCGACAAACTATGGCATATATGATATTCTCGCCAATAGAGGTTCACTGTTTGTAGGTATTGATCATGATACCCCAGCTTTTGCAGTGGAGTCGGTTGCCAAATGGTGGAAGCATGACGGCTCAAATAAATATAAAGGCTGCAAAAAACTTCTCATTTTGGCGGATGCCGGGGGAAGTAATGGATATCGCCCAAGAGCATGGAAATATGAGTTGCAGAAGAAGTTATGTGATCCATTTGGTCTATGCGTAACGGTTTGTCATTATCCGCCAGGAGCATCAAAATGGAATCCGATTGAGCATCGCTTGTTTAGTGCCATCAGCAATAATTGGAAAGGGGTGCCACTGAACAGCTACGAAACAATACTCAAATATTTGAGAAAAACGAAAACAAATCCTAAAAAAGGTTTTGGATTAAAAGTAAAAGCAACATTGATTCGGAGGAGATATAAAAAGGGTCAAAAAATTTCTGATAAGGAAATGTCTCAACTTCAATTGAAAAATCATGATACTTTGCCTAATTGGAATTATACGATTTCGCCAACAAAAATGTGAAATTATTTATTGTTGAGCCCTTAGCTTGTTTATCACGAATTGTGAATACACCGGTCCCATAATGCCCTGGAAGCATCTTCTTTTTTATATCAAACTTACGAATTACAGTAACCATTAACTTGTGTCCGGAACCTCCAATTCGAGGCCATGATCATAAAATCAACTTGAATACAAAGCTATCGGCAGAAAGGTCATCAAAGCGGGCGATATTTATCAGCTTAAAGAAAATGAAGTACCCATGATTAATCAAATGAGGTGCTTTTTAAATTTAAACCGCTGTATTTTCAAACAGGTGACTTATGCGGCCTTTTGAATCATGATTTCCCGGATTTTTTCGACTTCCGTGCTTTCAAGATACGCGTCAAAAGCCATGAGCCGATCGATGATGCCGCCGGGGGTAATTTCGATAATCCGATTGACCAGGGTGTTCACGAACTCGTGGTCATGGGAGGTGAACAGAATGACCTCATTGAATTTGAGCAGGCTGTCATTTAAGGCCGTGATGGATTCCAGATCAAGGTGGTTGGTGGGTTCATCCAGCATCAGGACATTGGACTGTCCCCTGTATTCTATCGATGTTAATCTGCCCCGATTAAATACGCTGCGCTTGTCCTGCGAGCGTACACCCCGGTTAAACAAAAAAAAATAGTTTCACAGGCAAACAGATTACAATGTATTCCGTCAATTTTATTTATTCAATTAAACGAATGCATATCAAATATCTCGCATTCAACCGGTTCATCGACGGCAATGGCTGTCTTGCCTTCCGGCATCACGATAAAACAGTTCCCGGCGGTCATGGCGGAAATCATACCAAAACCTTTCCGGCCGACGGAAGACACTACCAGCTCACAGCCCTGATGTTGGAGAATGCCCCGAACAAAGCGAACCTGATCCGGTTTGTTTTTTAAGGGGGTCTTGAGTTTCGCGATCATCGACGGCAGCAGAAGATTTTCAGATCCCATCATTTTCAAAATCGCGGGCCTTGCAAACTGGTAAAAAGAGATCAGAGTGGCCGCGGGATTGCCCGGCAGTCCGATGGCGGGAGTGCCATTGATTTCCCCGAAGGCCAAGGGTCTGCCCGGCTGCATGCCCACCTGCCGGAATTCCATATGGTTGTCGCCGGCGGTCATGACCTTCCAAACCAGGTCGTAATCGCCTTTGGATACCCCTCCCGATGTCAGAATCAGATCAGCCCGCGCTGCCCCGGCAAGCTTATCCGCCAGAGCATGTCGTGTATCCCGGGCAACACCCAGATACAACGGAATACCCCCGCACGCTGTTACCAGGGAAATAAGCGTATAGGCGTTCGATGCAAACACCTTTCCCGGCATAAGCGCTTCATCCAGATCCACCACTTCATCTCCGGTGCCCAGAATCGCTACAACGGGTCGTTGATGACAGGAAATGACAAAACGACCGATGGAAACAAGCACGCCGATCCCATGAGCCCCCAGCCCGGTTCCCCGGGTCAGCACCATATCATGCGGGGCAATATCCTCGCCCGCAAAACGGATATTGGCATATTTTTCAGGAATACGGTTGATAATGACCTGTTTTTCAGCTTCTTTTGTTTGTTCCCGCATGACCACGGCATTTGCGCCCGGCGGTATGGGGGCTCCGGTCATGATCCGAACGGCCTGATTGGGCCCCACCGGTCCACGGGGCCATGACCCGGCCGGCAGATCATAGGCAACTGACAGCCGAGTCCCCGGCGCGGTAACATCCTGCCTGCGCACGGCATATCCGTCCATTGCCGAATAATCCACCGTGGGTATGGCGATGGGTGATCTCACATCCTCGGCCGAATATCGTCCCAGAGCGTCTTGAACAGACAGTTTTTCAGACGCCAGGGCCTTTACCCGGTTAAGAATCATCTTCCGTGCATCTTCTATTTTTATCATCAATATCACCGTGAGCCGGCTTAAATGACTGCCGCAAATCAATCGCTCTGAGGAGCCGCCTCTTTTCGATACTTCTGATCATAAAGAGCCTGAGCAAAAGGGGCTTTACGCGATGGGCAGTTTTCCGCCGGGCATAACTGGCAGCTTTCAAATCCGCTTTCGTCCTGGAAATAAAAACCCGATACGGACTTATCGGGTACCATTAGCATGCTGGATTTCAGGGTGACCCCCACGGCCTTTTCGGTATCGCCCAACAGGTCAAACATAGGCACCTGCTGGTCTATGGGCCAGTCCTTCAGAGAGCCTGGGCACATCTGGGAAATCTTGCCGGTATCAAAACGGCCTTTTATCTCCTGTTCCAGAGAGCGAACGGCCACACGCAAGACCGCCAGTTTCAATGCATCGGCATAAAATTGTTCCAGCATACCGGAGATGCCGTCGGCCCACTGTTGCATCTCTATCCCGCAGGTGGCCACAAAGGGGAAAACCCGGCCCAATGATTGTGTATTGATGGCCAGCACCCGGCTCTTGAAACGAATTTCCGCCGCTACAATAAAATCATCGCCACGCTCTTTGATGGGGGCCAGGCCATAGAGTGCCTTGGGCCGGGCCACCTCAGCGGCCTGCTCAGCCAGGACGTTGAACACTTCCGTGGCCGCCGGACGAGACGGTATGTGGAGCTGTTTATACAAATCTTCAAGGTCGGGCTTGAACGGGGTGTTGTCTAAAATAATGATTTCCATGGGTATTTTACCTGTCCTTTTCGCTTTAAAACACTAATAAATGCCGGCATAGTGTCAAATTGGCCCGATCCGATCATCAACGGACTCCGGTCATATTAATGCCGACGGCAGCGGCCGTTTAGATATTGTCATTTTTTTTACACCAGTTTTAATGCGGGTGCAAGGCCGAAGTTGCCAATAATTCATCCTGCAGCTCCCTTGGAAGGTTTGCGGGGTATCCTTAAATATCCGGCATACCCCCGCTTTGCGGCGGGCCGTCTGCACAGAGAAAACTGTATCCGACTATGCCGTCTGAATCCACCATAATCTTCCCGGGTTTACGGTACCGTCCAGCGACTCGCCTCCTCGGCCATCACGTGATCAAGAATCGTCCGGCGGCTGGTTTGAATCTCCTTGATCAGATTTTTGCGTGCAGCGGCAGTCTCCTTCCTGCGAATCGCGCTGACAATACGATCGTGAGTGCTTTTCATGATTTTTCCGCTTTTGCTCAGTACCATAAAACGGGCCAGACGATCCATGATCCGCCCGATCTGACCGGCCAGCTCCGCATTACCGGATGCTTCGGCCAGGCCCACATGAAACCTGCGGTTTTCATCGGTATAGCGGTCGTAAGCGTCCGCGTCCTCTCCGGTATATTCTCCGTGAACGGTGGCCAATTGGTTTAACTGGTTGTCGGTGATGTTTTTAACGGCCCGGTCAATGGCGGCAGTCTCCAAGATCTCCCGCAGATTCAGCAAATCCCGCAGCTGTTTCAGGGTCATGTGGGTCACAAAATAACCTGCGCGGGGCCGGATAGTCACCAGGCCTTCCTGCCCAAGCATCTGCAGGGCATCTCTGACCGGCGAAACGCTGGTGCCGAAATCGGCGGCGATAACATCGACCTCAAGCCGGTCTGCCGGACGGTATTGATCGGTAATGATGGCCCGTCGCAGGTCGTGATAAATTTTATTTTTAGTTGTGCTTTTCCGTCCTTTGGTCATAGGCTGCAAACGCCTCCTTTTCCAGAAACTTTCTATAGGCGATCCATTTTACCTGACCCGCTCGGCCATAAAGTCATCCAAGGCCTGCAACATGCCGGTGGCGGGACCGTATACCGTACCGACTTAACATTTCGATAGCCGCTTTGTGGAGAATCGGCAAATCCGAATCTATCAGGTTGTTGATGCGCCATTTCATGGATCGTTTTTCTCTCATATCACAAACACTCCTGAAGCGAAAAGACGCTCCGGTAAGGCCGCATGAAGACACGATTTTGATTTCGTCCCTCAAACTAGATAACCCCGAGTATTCGAATAAATAAAATAAAAAAATTATTTTTCTTGTGACAAATGCTGTTTTTTTCTTTTATTTTATAAATTATTATGTTAATTTTTACAACAGATATTTCAATTATATTTTTTGATATTATATAAAGGGCCATCACAGAGGTCACTGGAAAGCAACCGTTTCGTTGAATAACACGGATAAGCCGTATGAATTGGTTTTGAACCACTTATTCTATTCAGGGGGTATTGGAAGATGATCAGCACACACGTTACGAACATGGCCAGCGCCCGATATGCCCGTATGGGTGAAACGGAATGTCACCGGATTCACCTAGCCACACTCGAGGTTCTCGATCGAGTGGGGGTGGATGTCCACGACAGCAAAGCAATTGAAATCCTGGCAGGCGGCGGTGCCAGGATCGACGGCATCCGTGTTCAAATTCCCGAATTCATGGTGGAAGAAGCCCTTCGCAAAGCTCCGCAGCGAATGACCCTCTATGATCGACTCGGCAATGTGGCCATCAGGGCCTGCGATTACAACACCTATTACGGGGGCGGTTCCGATTGTCTGAGCATTCTGGACCACCGCACCGGTAAGCGCCGGGACCCCCTTTTGCCCGACGTGGTGGATGCTACCCGGGTGATCGATGCACTACCCGAGCTGGATTTTACCATGAGCATGGTACTGCCCAAAGATGTGGACCAGCGGATCTATGACCGCTACCAGATGGAGGTCATGCTTAATTACACCACAAAGCCCATCGTGTATGTAACCCCTGATTTTGAAGGGTGCAAGGCGGCAGTGGAAATGTGCGAAGCGGTTGCCGGCAGCCCGGAGGCATTTTGCCGAAAACCTTTTGCCGCCTGCTATATCAACGTGACATCGGGGCTGGTGGCCAATGCGGAATCCCTTCAAAAATGTATTTACCTGGCTGAAAAAGGGCTGCCCATGACCTATATTCCCCTCAATGCCGGCGGGGTGAATTCCCCGGCCACGACAGCCGGCTGTATGGCCACCATGAACGCCGGCATTCTATTGGGCATCGTGCTGGCACAATTGGTCAATCCCGGCACGCAGATGGCGGTACCCGGATGGAACGGCGGGCCCTACAACTTGAAAACCATGGTGGGCAACTATGTTCTGGCCGATGAACAGGGCGTTCCCACCACCATGGGCAAACACTATAACCTGCCCGTCTTCGGCCTGGGCGGCTCCACCGACGCTAAACTTCTCGATCAGCAGTCCGGCTTCGAGGTGACCATCAGCCTCATGACAGCGCTGCTCCACGGTGCCAACATCGTCCATGATGTGGGCTTCATGGATGCCGGACTTCAGGCCTCTCTCCAGCTCGCAGTCATCGCAAACGAGTATATCGGATTCCTCAGGGCTGCAACACGGGGTGTCGAGGTCAGTGAAGAAACCCTGGCCCTGGACGTCGTGGCGGAAATGGGCCCGACGGGCAACTATCTGGACCACCCCCACACCCTGCGGCATATGCGTGAACCGTTCTACTCCGACATGATGGACAAGGGGATCTATTCCCTGTGGGTAAAAAAGGGCAAAAAATCCATGGAACAGCTGGCCTCCGAAAAAACAGACCGAATTCTCGAAACCCATAAGGCCAAGGCGCCCCTTTCCGGGGACACGCAAAAGGCCATCAGGGAAATCATCGATCGGGAGCAAAAATGGATTAACGCCAAAGGATGAGCACCCAGCAGTATGCGGTTTACCGTATACCGAATGGCCAAAATTAAATTAACAGATTAGACCTGGCCTTTGAACCCCGGGTCAACAATACGGTGCTAAGATGCGGTCCTCTATCGAACCGACAGGCCTTGTGCACCGATGAAAGGAGAATGCCATGCACGACAAAACTCATTTTTTTATGCGCGATCCCTGGACTTATGATCCCAAGGCCCTCAAAGCCGCTCCCATAGATACCCATCTGGGCTTTAACACCCGGGCCCTCCATACCGGCTTCAACCCGGCCGATACCCGGGCGCCGTTTCGGTCCTTTGTGCCGCCCATTGTCCAGTCCATGACCTTTCCCTACGAGACCTTCGACGAAATCCCCTGCCCGGTCTATGGCCGCACCCGGACACCGACCAACACGGTCCTGGAAGACCGTCTGGCGGCTCTGGAGGGCGGTGAGGCCTGTGTGACCGCAGGCTCCGGGTCCCAGGCCCTGTTCAATCTGATCTTCACCATTGCCCGCCCCGGCGACAACGTGGTCACCTCCCTCAATATTTTCGGCGAGGGTTACAAGCAGGCCGCCAACATTTTCCCGGAACGCTGCAATGTGACCTTTCGGTTTGTGGAAGAGCCCACAGATCAGGACTCCTGGGATGCCCTTATCGATGATAGGACCAAACTTGTCTGGCTGGAGACCCCCAGCAACCCGGTTCTGTTTGTCACCGATATCCGGGCCGTGGCCGATGTGGCCCATGCCAAAGGGGTGCCCCTGATGGTGGACAACACAGCGGCAACGGCAGCCCTTCAGCGCCCCATGGATTTCGATGCCGATATCGTTCTGTTGTCCCTGACCAAATTTATGGCCGGCAATGCCACGGTGATCGGCGGGGCTATTATCGGCCCCGAGCCTCTCATCGAAGACATTCGCTGGAATACCACCGAATTTTTAGGATCGGTGGTGCCGCCCCTTGAAGCCTTCATGCTGCTCCAGTATATGGAAACCCTGTCCATGCGCATGCAGCGGCATAGCGAAAACACCCAGAAAGTGGCTGAATTTCTATCTTCCCACCCCAAGGTCGGCAAGGTCAATTATTCGGGGCTCAAAGACCACCCCCAGCACGAGCTGGCCTGCCGCCAGATGTCCGGGCACGGGGGCCTCATGTCCTTTGTGGCCGTAGGGGGCATTCCCGGTGCGGCCGCTCTTGTGAACGGTCTCAAACTGATCATCCATGCGGTGACCTTCGGGACCAGCCGAACCATCTGCATGCATCCGCCGACCATAACCCACGAACACATGACCTCCGAAGAACGGGCCGCTGTCGGTATTGACGATGGACTAATCCGGCTTTCTGTGGGGCTGGAAAATCCTGAAGATCTCATCGCCGACCTGGATCAGGCGTTAACCGCAATTTAAGATTGAAGGGAATTGGAGAAAAAATGAAAAACCCGTTAAATCTAGGTTTATATTTAAACCGTAAAATTTGAAATCGAAAAAACATCGGCACGTAAATACACCGCCCAATTTCTAATTTCAGTATCGTAATCCAACAAGAAGAGATGTTTTTAAAAAAAAGTGTAAACCGATACAAACGGACAGATTTGGACAGATAAGGGGAGTATACACTATTTTTGATTTTTCTGCCGCGCAGCGGCTTCGTTCAACCAATCAATGGAGAAGGATTTTTTAAAGCGTGGCCGCTTTAAAAAACCTCTCATCTCAACCGTTCCTGGCGGCTGCGCCGCCAGGAATCGCGGTGCCGAGTGAGAATTAGACCTGCAAACGAGCAAGATTTACAGGAACTGTCTGGTT
>CAZFXX010000134.1:0-8489 GCA_964522985.1 uncultured Desulfobacteraceae bacterium | reverse complement strand
GTTTAAGGCATGGTGATATTGATGCCTTTTGCCATGAACTGGTTTCAAAGGCGGGCGTTCTGCTTTTGCCTGGCACCCTTTATGATCGATCTTCTTCAAATTTCAGGATCGGCTTTGGCCGGGCCGATATGCCGGACTGTCTGGAAAAATTTGATGACTACCTGCGGATTGTCAAATAAGGCTTATATCGCTAATTGCCCGGGACATGTCATATGAAAACACCGCCGATTTTGCCGAGGGCCATTATCGGAATATGGCGGAAAGGCAACGAGGATGAAATTTAACTCATTGATTGTCATGCTGATTCTTCTCCTTTTTTGTTTTTCAGTCCAGGCAACAGAACCCGAAAAAATCATTATTGATGATTTTTCAGCAGGCCGGCTTCAGGGGTGGGAGGTTAAAAAATTTAAAGGTGAAACCCGGTATTATCTGACTGAAATAAGCGGTAGACCGGCACTTCGGGCCGATAGTCACGCCGGCGCCTCAGGTCTTTTTAAAAAAATCCGGGTCGATATAGAAAAATATCCTGTTTTACATTGGCGCTGGCGCATTGAAAATCGCCTGACCGGGCTGGATGAGCAAAAAAAAACAGGGGATGATTACGCGGCGAGAATATACGTTGTCGTATCTGGTGGATTGGACTTCTGGAATACCCGGGTCCTCAATTACGTCTGGGCGCATACCTCGCCTGCAGGATTTCTCTGGCCCAGCGCTTTTGCCGGGAAAAACGCCATGATGCTGGCGCTTAGATCGTCTGAAGATGCCATTGCCACCTGGTATACGGAAAAACGGAACATTTGCCGGGATTTTAAACAGGTATTCGGCAAACCGGTTCGTTATATCGATGCAATCGCCCTGATGACGGATACGGACAACAGCAGGGGCCGGGTGACCGCCTATTATGGCGATATTTATTTTTCAGCTCAATAACCGAAGCCTGATATTTCAAGGATTATTTTATGCGACCCTTACCCGGGAAATCTCCTTTGGTACCCCATGATATACCCAAACGATTTCATGACTTTCACCGCATCTTCAATCCCGAACGTGTGGCCATCGTCGGCGTATCGGGTGAGGGTTTCGGTTTCGGACGCGGCATTCTGCTTTCCTTGAAAGCCATTGGCTATTCAGGCGATCTTTTCCCGATCAATCCGAACGGCGGCTTTATCGCCGGCTTGAAAATCTACCGTGCGGTAGAGGAAATTCCCGGCGATATCGACTTTGCCATCATTGCCGTCCCGGCAAACAAAGTTCCCGAGGCCCTTGAATCCTGTCGTAAAAAAGGCGCGGTGGGCGCCGAAATTTTTTCCTCTGGGTTCAAAGAACTCGGTACGCCGGAAGGAATTGAACTTAACAATAGAATTAAAAAAAATTCCTCTCGCGGAATCCGTGTTCTGGGCCCCAACTGTTTCGGCATATACTGCCCGAAATCGGGCCTGACCATGCTTCCGGGCCCGGATCTTTCACGCGAGCCGGGCCCTGTCGCTTTTCTGTCGCAAAGCGGCGGTCTTTCAATCGATTTTGCCTGTCTGGGTAAATGGCAGGGCCTTCGGTTTTCCAAAATTGTGAACTTCGGCAATGGCTGTGATCTCAGGGAGACTGAAATGCTTGAATATCTTTTCCATGATCCCGACACCGGGATCATTTGCCTTTATATAGAAGGGGTGGCCAGTCACACCGCATCCATGGGCGACAGCCGCCTGATATGGGAATCAGCCCTCAAGCAGTGCAATGCCCTGCAGGTTGAAACGCTTCAGGAAATGTCGGATACGGCCCTGGCGTTTTCTATGATTCCCCGAAGAGAATATAAAGGCCTGGCAGTCGTGGGCGGTGGTGGGGCCCTGGGTGTTATGGCAGCAGATGCGGCGGAATCCATGGGACTTGTGATACCCCGTCTGAGAGGCGACGTGCAGGAAAAAATCGAAGAGATATTACCGCAGCCCGGATCAAGCGGGGCCAATCCTGTTGATATCGCCAATCCCTTTGTGTTACCGGAAAATTTAAAAAAAATTCTTATTCGGGCCTCACAGGACGAAAATATCGATATCCATGTGGTGTCTTTGCTTCTGTACCACTTCAAGTCTCAGGCCCTGATCCTGGAGGCAACCATGCAACAGGCCACGCCGGCCCGGGAGTTGGCCGAGGCGTGCTGTGAGGCAAAAAAATCGGCAAAAAACCCGTCATGCTGGTGCTGCTGAATTACAAACAGGAAACGGATGCCATGGATATCGAAGCCGTCATCAGGAAAACACGCGAACAGTTTCTGACGGTCGGGATTCCGGTTTTCAGCGACGTAAAAAACGCCCTTAAAGCCATTGCATCGGTCTCGCGGTATGTTTCGAGCAGGAACAGAAGCTTGTCGAGCCGGAAAGATTAATGGTTGATGCGGTATGAAACGAAAACGTTTACTCAGGCCGTTGACTCATCTCCAGGTGCAGCTTCTCTCCGTTGTACGGGTGTTGCGCCGCTACCGCTTCATTAAGCTCCACGCCCAGCCCGGGACCTTCCGGGGGAATGATACAGCCATCTTCCCAGCGGACCGGCTTTTTTAAAATATCGGCCTGAAAACCGCCCCATGTTTCAATGCCTTCCTGTATCAGAAAATTGGGGCTGCAGGTGGCGATCTGGATGTTTGCAGCGCCCTCTATGGGGCCGCAATAAAGATGCGGTGCGATCTGGGCATAATGCGCTTCGGCAATGGCGGCAATCTTTTTGGCTTCCAGTATCCCACCCGACCGCCCCAGGGCCGGCTGAAGGATGGACGCCGCCTGGCTTTTCAGCACCTGTGCGAACTCATATTTGGTGGACAAGCGTTCCCCCGTGGCTATGGGTATACTGGTGGCCCGGGCAACCCGGGCCATCGCTTCGACATTTTCCGGAGGTACCGGCTCTTCGAACCAGAGCGGGTCGTATTTTTCAAGCCGTCTGGCCAGACGGATAGCGCCGGATGCGGTCATCTGGCCGTGGGTGCCGAAAAGAAGATCACAACCTCCCCCGACAGCTTCGCGAACGGTTTTTACGAACAGTTCCGTATGTTCCAGCGCTTTCGGAGAAAGCTGCCGCGGATCAAATGCCGAGTAGGGTCCCACCGGGTCGAACTTTACGGCGGTAAATCCCATTTTGATATACTCGGACGCCCTTTCCGCCGCCAGTGCGGCATCGCTGTACACATCGGTCTTATCCGTATCCTTTGGATAGAGATAGGTATAAGATCTCAATTTTTCATGAACCTGTCCCCCCAGAAGTTCATAGACCGGCTTGTTCAGTTCCTTGCCGATGATGTCCCAGCAACACATCTCGATGCCGCTGAGCACCCCCATTATCGAGAGGTCGGAGCGCTGTGTGAATCCACTGGAGTAAACGATGCGCCAGAGCTTTTCGATTTTAAACGGGTCCGAATTCACAACATACCGCTGGAATACATCCTCTACCATCTGCGTCACCACGCGCGGATGAAATGGAACGGCATAAACCTCGCCGATTCCTTCCACGCCGGTGTCCGTGGTCAGCTTGACAAAAACCCAGTAACGGCCACCGAAATGGGGCGGCGGGTTTCCCACTACGTATGTTTGAATATCTTTTATGATCATAACAGCTCCTTGGTCATTTAATCATTATGTTCGCATATTTTATGGTAAAAAAAATGTAAGACGGCCATTATAAGTGAAAAGTGAATAATTACAGACCTCGTGACTATCATAAAGGCTTATACAACCCTTTAGCACTAATATCAGCAGATACAGAGTTTTGTGGAGATAAATTGGACACTCGTTACTCGATTTTTACATATAATTATCTGAAATTATTAATAACAGCACAAGGGAATTAGAAAAAGCCACTTAATTGCATCAGTAAGTGTCCTCAAAAAACATAGAAAATTAATCGAAAATCACGAGGTCTGAATTAAGGTATTCTATCAATTTTATTTATAAAAAGGCAGGGCAAAGCGATACCATAAGTTGTCACTGTTCACTTTTCAATATTCATTTTTAACGTTCCACCAGCCGCCGGGTAAGTACCAGTGCCTCTTCAGGTCCGATGGGGCGTGCATTATTTTCGGTCATGGGCAGGTTCTCATCCGAAAACATGATCCTGGCCAGGGTTTCCGGATCAACTCCCGTATCGGCCAGTGAGAGGTCTACCCCGGCTTTCTCAACCAGTACCCTGAATGCATGGGCCGCAGTATCCGCATTTTTTTCGTATCCCAGTGCTGCAGCCACCGCAGCATGTCTTGCGGGAGAGGCTTTGGCATTCCAGGCCAGAAGAAGATCCATTCCCATGGTGACCGCACGCCCATGGGAAATTTCTGTGAGCGTAGCCAGTGCATGCCCGATGGCATGGGCCCCACCGGTTCCGGTCTGCGCGAATGCGCTTCCTGCAAGGTTGGCGGCAACCAGCATGCCGCTACGTGCATCCATGTCTGACGGCTTTTCAACCGCCTGAATCAAGTGCTGTCCCACCAGTTTAATGGCCTGAATGGCCAGGGCATCCGAGATGGGGTTCTGCTGCTGGCAGGTAAAGGCCTCAATGGCGTGGACAAGCGCATCCAGGCCCGTTTCGGCGGTTATCGGGCCCGGGATACTGATGGTCAGCGAGGGATCGAGAATAACCAAGTCCGGGAAAAGTTCAGGTCCCCAGGCCCAGACCTTGCATCCCCGGCCGTTGGAAAAAACAGCGGTTCGCGTCATCTCTGCGCCCGTCCCGGCCGTCGTCGGTATCATGATCCGTTTTACACAAGATTCCGGAAGCGCTCTGGCACACAAGGCATAAGACTCTGCCGGTTCTTTTGCGCCGGCGACAATGGATGACAACTTGGCAACATCGAGAGAAGATCCCCCTCCCAGCCCGATGACACAGGGTCGTTCCATACGCCTCAAGATTGCAGCGGCCGCATCGATGGTCTCTGCATGCGGCTCTCCGGTCAACTCGCTGAAAACGGTCACATGGAAACCGGCCCTTGCCAGGATCAACCGGATACGATCAACGATTCCCGCCTTGACGACACCGGTATCGCTGATTACAACGATTTCAGATGTCTTATTGTTAAAGGCGGCAATCTCATCTGCCAGATGCTCAACCTGACCCACCCCGAAAACAATGGGTTTGATGCCTGCAAAAGAAAAGGCTTTCATCAACTCCTCCCTGCTTGGAAATTTAATAACCATTTACCGTTTACAGTTGCCGGTTCACGGTTGAAAGAACAGAAAAAAAATATTAAAAATGCTTCAATCGTTGGGCCTAACTCAAAATTTCACCAATTTATTGATTGGCTGTTGTCCACTTCAGCCCCAGTCGATCCAGTGTCTGAGGGGTAGGAAGTCCGGAGGTGACATTCCACCCTGACTGCCGGTAATATTCCGCTTTGGCGGTCTCGTATTCGGCCCGATCCAGTTTCCAGCCATCTGTAGGGCCATCCTTGAGGGCTTGTGTAAAAAACTTTTCAGGCAGCGTGTCCTGTTTGCGGCCGACACCTTCACGGCCATTGAAGACACGCATCATATTCAGGCGGCGTTCGCCCACGATCATAAGTTCCGTTATCGTTACCTTCCACCCCGTGACCGCACGGACCAGTTCCACAATCTTTTCCGGCCCATAAAGGTGCCATGACGCGCCCCATACAAAATGGCACAGATTGAGACTGTCGGCCAGACTGTACATGTACTGGGTTTTGCGTGCAAAACGGATTTTCTCACGATTCAGACTTTGGGATGGTTGCGGTTCCTTCAAGCCCAGCAGTTCGAGCCGCTTTCTGTAATATTTATAGGCCCCTTCATAGGCGGCATCATGTTCACTGCTCATGTGATCGGCACCAAAAGGGTTGACGGCGTATATCAGACCCAGACTTTTTTTCAATTGGGGCATGTGGGCCGGTGCTTCTTGGCCTTTACTGGTTATCAAATACTCGGATCCGAACCCGAGGTATGCCGATGCCCGGGCCGAACCTTCGGCCAGCACATTGCCGAACCCTTCCCGTTTGCCGATCATTTCCGTCATCTTAACCATGGCCCCGGCATTGCCGAAATTCAATTTCAATCCATCGGTGTCATCCAGCCCCAGAGCGCCCGCCTCAAAAACCTCCATGGCCCAGGCAATGGTGGCCCCGCAGGTAATGGTATCCATGCCGTACCGGTTGCACAACTCGTTGGCTTTGGCAATGGCCGGTAAATCGTCGATGCCGCAGTAAGAGCCGAAAGCGGCCAAAGTCTCGTATTCCGGGCCGCCGTACTTCGGGTCCACCGGATAGGGCCCGGACTTGATTTCGACAACGGGTTTGCAATGCACGATACAGCCAAAACAGGTATCACGACCGTATCGCCGCTGCTTCCCCTCTTCCCAGCCTCTGCGGATCGTGTCATACGCCGTCATCCCATCTATTTTTGCATAATTTTCAAAGACACCTTTTGTAAAATTGTAGCTAGGCAGGCCGCCAACAGCCTGCTGGCCCGAAACAGCACCGGTGGTGCCGTAAATGCCCATGGACGCGATCATGGAATCGGGAAATGCCCTGGCACCCCAGCGCACCAGTTCTTTGAAGGCTTCTCGGTCCGCCAGAGTCGGTCTTGTATTGCCCCGAACAGCGACGGCTCTCAAATTCTTGCTTCCCATCACGGCGCCCATGCCGGTACGGCCGTTGGCCCGGTTGCAATTGTTAATAAGCGCGGCAAACCGGACCTGCTTTTCCCCGGCCGGGCCTATTTGCAGGACCTTGATCTTCTGGTCGCCCAGCGATTCCCTGATAATCTCTTCGGCATCTCCGGTGGATTTACCCCACAGGTCTGATGCATCCCGCAGTTCCGCTTCACCATCACGGATCCATAAATAGACGGGTACGGGTGATCTGCCTGTGATGATGATCGCATCGAAACCGGCAAATTTGAGTTCCGCCGGGAAAAACCCCCCACACTGGGAATCGCCGATACATCCGGTCAGAGGTGATTTGGCGCTTGCCGTCAGCCGGCTCTGGCCTGAAATGGCGGCACCGGTGACAACCCCCACACTAAGCGCCAGAACATTCTCCGGCCCCAGGGGGTCAATACCGGGGGGAATCTCGTTGAGCAGATAGTACAGGTTCAGCGCGCTGCCCCCCATATACTTCCGATAAAAGGCTTCGGGAGGGGTTTCTACTTCAATTTTTTGGGAAGAAAGATCAACGTGAAGGATTTTTCCATTGTACCCGCAAGGCATATGTTTCTCCTAACTCTAAAATTCGGTTCGGAAAGTATAATTCTATATTGAAAAGATAGCCATAATTTAATATGGTACTTTCTGTCAATAACAAATGACGTTCCTAAAATAGAAAAAATCGGAACACAACCGAAATGAAAGTTGCGCGTAATGAGAGAAGCGGCACAATAAGTTTATTCTTTATTACGCAAGACTCATATTTCATTACTTTCAAATAAAAAAAGGAAAAAACATGAAAATCGGATTTATCGGATTGGGAAATCTAGGGTGTCCTCTGGCCATGAACCTGGTCAAGGCGGGCCACGACGTGACCATAAACGATCTTCGCCCTGAAGCCGGAGCGGATATCATTAAGGCCGGCGGGAGCTGGTCTGATGACATCGCCGGCATATGCCGTGGGGCAGATGTGGTCATAACGGCTTTGCCTTCACCCGAGGCTTCCCGGGCTGTGGTGGAACATGCGGGCGGTGTTTTTGATAACATGACAAAGGGAAGCTGCTGGATCGAAATGAGCACCACTGATTTTGAGGATATCCAGCGCCTGGCAGGAATTGCCCGTAAGAAAGGCATTGACGTGCTGGAATGTCCGGTGACCGGTGGCGTGCACCTGGCCCATACCGGTGAAATCACCGTGCTTGCCGGTGGTGACATCGATGTTTATGAACGGTATAAACCCATTCTCCAAATAATGGGAAAAGAGGTGATTCATCTGGGGTCCATCGGCAATGCCTCCGTGGTCAAGGTGGTCACCAATATGCTGGCATTTATTCATCTGGTTGCCGCTGGAGAAGGCATGATGCTGGCGGCCAGACAGGGTGTCGACCTGGGGGCCGCGTACAAGGCGATTCGGGCGAGTTCCGGCAACAGCTTTGTCCATGAAACCGAATCGCAACTTATTCTCAGCGGCAGCTATAACGTCAATTTCACCATGGACCTGGCCTGCAAGGACCTGCGATTTGCCGGTAAAATTGCGGAAAAACTCAATGTTCCCCTGGAGCTGGGCAGCATGACACGACAGATTTTTGAAAGGGCCCGCAACCTGTTCGGCGGTGATGCCTGGTCGCCCCAGGTGGTTAAAATGCTGGAAGATGCCTGTGGGCAGCCGTTGCGTGCACAGGGATTTCCAGAAACGTTGGTCTCCTGACCTGGACAAGCCGGAGTCAAATTGAATATTGAATGGTGAGAATTTAATATTTGTGGTATCGCTTCGCTCTGCCTTTTTATAAATAAAATCGATAGAATACCTTAATTCAGACCTCGTGAAAAATGGCCATTTTAAGCATGATTTTTTGGACAATCATTTT
>CAZFXX010000133.1:0-8495 GCA_964522985.1 uncultured Desulfobacteraceae bacterium | reverse complement strand
TCAACCGCGCGGCCACCGGCTCTGAAATTGTATCTGAAAAGGTTGCGAGCACCGCGCCCTTGGTACCGGTCTGCCGTGCTGCCCGGATAAATCCCTTCTCGGCCCCCCCCCATGTCGACTGGTCACAAATATCTCCTCTCGGATAATCGAGCAAACACAGGGACACATCGAAATCTTCCGCCAAAAAGGCGGTAAAATTTTCGGCCATCCGCTCTTCGTCATCCCAGGTGAACATCTGGTAATCGAAGGGGTTGGCGGCCACTACCCGTTCGTGCACGGTTTCGCGAAGACCCTGGGCCACTTTTTTCGACAGCAGGGGCATGGTGAGGCGCGGGCTCATGGCGTCGGCGAGAAGTATGAGATCACCGCCCGAGGTGCTCATGGCTCCGATCCGGCCGCCGTTTAATGGGCCGAGAACATGCAGCACCTTCAGCGCTTCCATGAGCCCTTCCAGAGAATCAACCCGGGCCACGCCGAGGCGCTCGAACAGGGCACTCACCAGAACGTCGGAACCGGCCAGCGATGCCGTGTGCGATACCACCATTTTCTGAGCAACCTGTGAGCGGCCGGTCTTGATGGCAACAATGGGTTTCCCCAGGTCCCGGGCGACGTTGACGGCCGCCTCAAAGGCTTTCGGGTCAGGCATCGTTTCCAGATAGAGTCCAATCGCCGTCACCTTGTCCTGTCGTGCAAAGATGTGAATCGCATCATGGAGATCGAATTTCAATTTGTTCCCCAGGGAAATCATGTAGGCGATGGGAAGGCCGCGTCGCTGCATGGTGAGATTGAACCCCACGTTGGACGACATGGTAATAACGGCCACACCTTCATCGACCCGTTGGCCGCCCTGCTGATCAGGCCAGAGCATGGCTCCGTCCAGATAGTTGAGGAGCCCGTAGCAATTCGGCCCGACCAGGGGCATGTCACCCGAGGCTTCCAGCAGCTGCTTTTCAAGTTCAGACCCCTCCTCGCCCGCCTCAGTAAAGCCGGTGGCATAGCAGACCGCACCGCCCGCATCACGCGTAGCGAGATCCCTGACGATGTCGATGGTAAGATAGCGATTAACACCCACGTAAGCGGCATCGGGGCTTCCGGGCAGGTCCGCTACCGAACGGTAGACTTTTCGTCCCAGGATCTCCGTTTTTTTGGGATGGACCGGCCAGATCTCCCCCTTGTATCCCATGTGATCACTCTGCCGAATTACCTCCTGGGCCTGAGCACCGCCGAAAACGGCAATCGACCTCGGTTTCAAAAGACGTTCAAATGACATATGTTGCCCTCCCGGGGTAAATTCCGTTGTTTTTGAATTTTTCAATAAAGTAAAACCGGAGAACCGGCTTTACCGCATCAGAGACCATAAGATTTAAATTCTTATCGATTCAAGATAGTTAAGCAGGGCGTTGATCGAGTTATCTAGGCAGGTGCCTGATTTGTCCGCTCCGTAAATAACCGATGCGCCCAGCAGACCGGCAAATAGGATTTCCGCTGCTTTGGCAGTGTCCACTCCCTTTGCCAGAACCCCTTCGTGCTTACTCTGATCTAGCAGTCTTTTCAGCATTTTTTTAAGGCCGGTGAATCCTTTGCTGATCTCTTTTGATAAATGGGGGCGCTGGTCGTTCAGTTCAACGGAAAGGGTGATAAAGACACAGCCACCCGGGAAGTTCTCAGCGTCCAGCAGATAGCGATTTTTGAAATTTTCAAGCAGTTTTTTGATTTTTTCTGCAGGCTGTCGGGTGTCATCCATTCCGGCCAAATTTTTTTCCCGCCAGATTTTTCTGGCCAGGTCCATTACATGATAAAATAGGTCTTCTTTGCTCTGAAAATGGTTGTAAAATCCTCCTTTTGATGTACCGGCAGCCTTTAAGATATCGTGCAGGGATGTACTTAAAAAGCCCTTCAGTGAAAATAATTTCAATGATTCGCGAACGATTTTTTCTTTTAATAACATCTGCGCACTCCATTTTTGACAATAAGAAAACAGACCAGTTGGTCTTAATTAATTCTAGAATTTTTGCTATTTGTTGTCAAGCCTTTTTTCGCACTGAAATAATTTTATCCAGCTAATATAATAACATATTCGTTTTGTGCTGGAATGAGTAGGTGTTGCTGCGAGGTAGCCCGAGCGATGATCGCCGTCAAACAATCCTCCCAATATTCCAGCGTCCCAATACCCAACATCCACTCATCAAATATGGCCGGCGATCCCCAAAAGTGAGTCCGCCTGAGTGTAGGCAAGGTCCGGGTTGTTCTTGCCAATGCAACAGACCCTGCAGCCCATCGTATTAGCAAGGAGGATATCCACATTCCAGTCGCCCGCATAAAAGGATTGTGTCTAGTGGGGCGAACTTCAGCCGTATCCGTACCCTTCGCATAATCTGTGGATTGCGGATTGTAAAGTCATTATTTAGTAAAAAATACAGTTTATTGCGCAAAAAAAACATCGCGCCGTGGAAGGCAAATAAAAATTTGACTTATGCTGCCGGAACATATTACCTTTCCATCTGTTTTTTTACGGGTTCAGCAGTTTTGAACCGTTGCAGGAGATTATTTCCAATGACCGCTGATCCGGCATTACTGGCAAAGTACGAAAAACAGGGCGACATGCTGGCCAACTGGGTGAAAAAACAGTATCGGCACTTTCGCCGGCGATATGCCCGGCAGAATATCGATATTTTCCGGCTCTATGACTGGAATATCCCTGAAATCCGCGCGGTGGTGGACTGGTATGCAGGTCATCTGGTGATCGCGGAATACACCCGGACCCAGAGTCGACGCCGGAATGGCTGCCCATGATGGGTGAAGCCCTGGCAAAAAGCCTCGATGTGCCCATGGAAAATGTGCATCTCAAAAAAAGATTGGCCGGGATTAAGGGCGAGAAAAGATATGAACGGATCAATCATACCAACCGGAAAATCATCATGTTCGAAAGGGACCTTAAGTTTTATATCAACCTCAGCGATTATATCGATACGGGGCTTTTTCCCGATCACCGAAATACACGGCAGATGGTGAGGGAGCTTTCCCCGAGAACGGATTTTTAAAATCTGTACTGCTATACCGGCTCATTTTCCTGCTATGCCGCAAAGGGGAGGGCGCGAACGACGGTTTCCGTGGACCGGTCTGAAACCGCCATCAAATGGGCCAGGGAAAACATGGCAATCAACCATATCCCCGAAGCCGAAAACCGCCTGGTCCAGGACCATACCTTCGATTTTCTGGAAAAAGAAAAACACCGTGGCCTTAAATTTGATCTGGCGGTGATTGATCCCCCGTCCTATTCCACCAGCCGGCAGCAGAACCGTTCTTTTGACATCGCAAAGGATCATCCCCGGCTGCTCAACAAGGCTTTATCGCTGATGAAAGCGGGGTCCATTGTTTTTTTTTCCACCAACCACCAGGATTTTGAGCTCCACATGGATTTATTGAAAACAGGCACTGCAACAAAAATCACCGCCACCACCATTCCCGAAGGCTATATCACCCCGAGAAAAAAGATCCACCGCTGCTGGAAAATTACGGTATAGGATTATGGGCACTGGGCAGGAGGAAGGATTCAGGCGTAATATGGGTGTGCTTCAGTGCAGCTGTGACAAATCCACAAAATCCAGATCCAGTTTGTCTAAGGTTTTCTGCGTGGGAATTCCGTTTTTATCCCAGCCCCTGAGTTTATAGTATTTGGGTAGCATTTGCTTTAATGGGACCTTGGATTTTTCATTTCCTTTTTGCAGGGGCACATCGGTAAACCGTTTGGCCAGAGTATCCTTATCTTTTCGAATGCCTTCCCTCAGGTTAAACAGCCGTTCCAGGTTATAGCCCCGCTCTCCGGCACGGGCAAACAATCCGAAATTCATTTTCATGCCCGTGGCCAGCTGGATAACTTTGGAATGGGGCAGCATGGGGAGGTTGAATTTTATCATAAACGGAGGTGTTTTTAATAACAAAGTGATGAGAAACCATGTGTATGTCAGGATTTTGGAGACAGCCATGGAGGTTATTTTCATGTTGGGCAGTTTGTAAGCAAAGTTGGGTATAAACGTCCAAGAGGTGAACAGGCAGTTGCCCCCGGCGCTTATGGCCGCCAGCAGATTCTGGTCCAGGATGGTCCAGGAAGGCTTTGATTTATAGTGCTGGGGGTCCAGGGTTATGGGGCTGATTATTTCAAAATAGATCATGTATCCCCCGTCCAGATGGCAGGCACCGCGGTTTGCCGTGGCGTATCCCAGGGCATGCCCGGCAGCGGCTCTGGGTTCATAACCGGCAATTTCAAGTCCCTTTGAGTGGGCCGCAAATTCTTTGCCGCCGTATTTTTCAGACAGGGATTTCACACCTTCAGCCAGGTCGTCACCGATTCCTTTACGGTAAGTGATATCATGGATAATTTCGGAAATATTGTCTTTTTTACCAAATTCAATGCCGTTATCCCACATGCCTTTTCCATTGAGTTCAGCGGCAAACCCGAGTACGTTTCCCACAGTTATCGTGTCAACGCCCATAAGATCGAGTTCATAGTTCCAGCGGATAATGGCCTTCATGTCATCAATTTCAAGATTTGATCCCATAAGACAAATAATTTCGTATTCCGGTCCCTTGATTTGCTTGCCGTCCAGTTCAACCACACGACCGCATTTAATGGGGCATGATACGCAACCGAAATTTTTAATCAAAAATTCATCTGCCAGCCGTTCACCACTGATATTGTTCGCCCTTGAAAAGGAACTGCTGGAAAAGTTTCGGGTGGGCAGGGCGTTTTTTTCATTCAGAATTTTTACAAAATTTGCTGTTCCTAAACGTGGGAGTAAATCTCCGGTCGCCGGGTGGTTCCGGAGGCGCTTTACCCATTTTTTAACACCGGAGCGGAATCTATCTGTTTGATCGAGCTCAATCTTTTTTTTACCTTTGGCAACGATTCCCTTGAGATTTTTAGAACCCATAACCGTGCCCATGCCGGTCCTCCCGTGTATGCGTTCACCGGAAACAATGATGGCGTATTTCACCAGGTTTTCTCCGGCCGGCCCAATAACCATCTTCCCGCCTTTGCCCAGTGCCTCCTGTGCCTCTTTGGTGTTCATGCCCCACAGGTGATCAGCGGATTTGATTTGGATGTTATCCTGGTCAATATCGAGATAAACCGGTTTTTCCGCTTTTCCCCGGATAACGATGCCGTCCCATCCGGCCCGTTTCAGGTGAATGCCAAAACTACCGCCACTGTTGGAATGACCGATGGCGCCGGTCAGGGGGCTTTTTGATGAAATATCGTAGCGGCTGGTGGATGGGGCACCGGTGCCGGTCAACGGGGATGTCATTACAATCAGTAGGTTATCCGACGACATCGGATCAGTACCGGGTTTTAATTCGTCCCACAGTATTTTGGTGCTGACAAACCGGCCGCCGAGAAATTTTTTACGATCCTCGTCTGACAGCGGGTATTCGCCGATGACGCCGGTCGTTAGATTGATATCAAGAATTTTACCTGTGTACCCTTTGTATTTGCTTGCCATGAACTAATCCCTCGGGTTTGGGGCTTCGGGTAATTATTCAGTCGCTATCCGGTCTAACGATCGCCAGGCCCCTTAGACAGTTATGATCTTCCGGATAAAATACCCCGGGGCTTTATCGTGTCACTTCTACCCACACGAAAACACGAAAAATTAAAAAAATATCAGGTATCATCTGTTGATATAAAAGCGATTTAAACCTGTGATGATTTTTTTATTGATAAACTGAAATTAATTTTTTTATAAAATAATTAGCCTGAAACCGAACAATTTTCAAGCGTAAACTTAACCTTCTCATAAAGGTTAAGTCCTTACCGGTCTGTTTTTCATCTCGATTACGGCATGTTCTCGTGTATTTATTGTCGAAATGGTTTGATTTTTTGTTAAATTTTTAATATGTTACAAAAAATTGAGGTTTTATATCAAGCATCCAAGTGGGCTCTTTTCTCTTGACACCCAAGTAGCATTCTATTATAGTTCTTCCTTAAAAAACAATCCCTTAACACGTCACAGGTAGAAAAGACAGCTCTGCCTTGATTTTAAGGTTGCGGCGCCTGACTGGCAATGGGCTGCGCTTCCCGCGGAGGAAAACTTGCACAACACTCTAATGCTATACCCAAAATCAACAAAGACAAATGGTAATTATCTGCACGGGCTGATCACCGTGCCGGATCTTTGGGGTTAGGTGTAACTTATTTCACCAAAGAGGAGATATGTTATGAAAAAAATTTTATCAGTTTCCCTCATTCTGTTTTTATTTTTATTCGGGTCGGTTTATGCCCAGAGTCTTTCCGGGGAAGAAAAAACATCGATTCAGACGGTCATCCATAAAATGATTCAGATTGATGCTGTAAAAATTGGTTCGCCTGCCATGGAAAAAATCTTTGCCGGTACATTTTATACGGTTAAACTGGCCAGAAAAACGCCAAATGGAACCACCGGCATGGGTAAGCTTCTGCTGGCAAAAGTTAACGACCGGTTTGTTGAAGCCGAAGGCACGCAAACCAACAGGCCCATGCCCAATTTAAAAAGTACTTTCCGGAAAAAGTTCCGACTGAACAGCCAAAAAGATGCAGAGCTGCTTCAAGAGGCCCTTGACCGTATTTACAAGATCACCTCATCGTCGGACAAAGAGGCAAAGACCATTTTACATAAAGGCGATGAATGGATTTTTGTGCGGGGTAAATTTTTTAAAAAGAAAAAGGGGTTTATCTTCAAGGTGGCAGATGGTGTGATTACGAAAATTCAATATTCACTGGGCATCGTCATCGATGGATAGGCCTGATGCCATTTTTTTAACTCAGTCCCCAGTCCTATGCCCTGAGTCCTCCACGCCCAGCGTGGCCTAACACCAGCACCCAACACCCAGTATCTGGTACCCATTTTTAACTCAGTCCCCAGTCCTGAGTCCTCCGCCCTCCGCACGCAGTGTGCCCCAACCCCCATAAATCAACTCTGAATACAATCGAGCACCTGCCGGATGAACGTCTCCACAACCCAGTGGGATTTGTTGTGAGTAACCCCCAGCCTTACCACCACGACGTCTCTGGGTGGTATGATGGCTGTAATCTGACTGTTGAAGCCATCCAGGTAAACCATATCCGTGGGAAGTCTCGGAAACATCCTGACCGCAGGGTCATCATTTTTGCCGGCGTTCAGCCAGAATTGTGCCCCGTATTCACCAATGGGTGCCATGGGTGTGGGCGTAGTGGAATATCTGACCCACCCTTCCAGCAGTATCCGTTCACCCTTCCATATGCCGTCATTTTTAATCAATACACCAAAATGGGCTTAGCCCCTGGGTGTGGCGAACATGTAACTCGATCCCACCAGGGGGCCCTAAGCATCCGGTTCGATGATGGCCGAGTACATGCCGATCCGGTCAAATAAGCGTGTCCTCGCGAAATTGGTGACGTCTGCCAGGTTGCCGCCTGTGGTATCGCGAATGACCCGGGCAATAATGTTGGCTGTACCGCTGGAGTAGTACCAATCTTTATCCGGTTCGGTTTTCAGCGGTTTTGCCGCAGCATAATCGGCCATGCTTTTACTGAGATAAAGCATGATGACGGCATTTTTCTTTAAGGGGTTGAAAATGTAGCTATTCTGGACATGAAAAGTGAGTATGCACACCCCGATATACATCAAAAATTATTGACAAAAAACTGATTAATATCTATTGATGGCAGGGCTGCCGGTGATGAATATGGTTGCTCTCAAAAAAGGGCGTGTCATCATGTATGGTAGTTGACTTGGAATTTATCTTTTTATGTATACAAACAAATACCTGGCGGTTGATCGGTACCAATGATTTCCCATAAATATAAGGCCATATACATTCATTTGCCCAAATGTGGCGGCACCAGTATTGAAAAAGCCTTAACCGATACCGGTTGGCATACCAGGGACTTACACCCCCACCAACATCTGACCGCACAGGAAACCAGGACGTTGTACGGGGATAAAATATATGACACTTATTTCAAATTTACCATGGTGAGAAACACATGGGATTTGCTGGTATCCCATTATCTATGGGGGTGCTGGGGACCATTTGGAAGATTGGAAAAATGGTTTCGTAAAGGTGGTCAATGGGGTCATCCATATCAACTTAAAAAATTAAGTATCGGTCAGTTACCCACTTTTGAGGAATATTTATCAGATATACACAACTATAACAAAGCGTTGGGTTTTAGCCCCAGTCAAACAGATTTGACCTGTCAACTGGACGCAATTTGTACTGACGGCCAGCTTGCCGTTGACTTTGTCGGCCGGTTTGAAAACTTTCAGGATGATTTCAACTTTGTCTGTAATAAAATTGGTTTTCCCCCTACAAGGCTGGAATATGCAAACAAATCAACCCGAAAAAAGCATTATTCAGCGTTTTATGATGAAGAATCAAAAGATTTTGCAGCCCAGAAGTACAAACGGGATATTGATTATTTTAATTTTTTTTTCAAAAGCAAAAAAATAGATGATCTTTTTCTTGAGTTTTTTGAAAAT
>CAZFXX010000132.1:0-8600 GCA_964522985.1 uncultured Desulfobacteraceae bacterium | reverse complement strand
TGAGCGAGAGCGATGGCGGGCAGGAGCGATACCACAAGTTTTCACTTTTCACTTTTCAATATTCAATTTGGTTCTGGCTTTGCCAGGTTAGGGTCCCTCCGGATACGGGTTAACGGTGTTTCTCCAGAGACAAATACAAGGCGCTCCGGATTAAAAAACTTTACGCATCAACAAAAAGGGGAGGGCTTGCACAAGCCCTGAGAACAGCCAATGGAAATTCTATCTATTTTTAAACATTCCGTGATCATATCCGTTTTCGTGTTTGTCATGATGCTGCTGGTGGATTTTGTGGATACGGTCAGCCACCAACGGATGTCAGCGGTTATGAAGGGGGGCATGTGGCGCCAGTATGTCCTGTCCTCCTTTTTTGGCTCCACACCGGGGTGTCTGGGCGCTTTCATGAACGTGAGTTTTTATGTACATGGTTTGATCAGTTTCGGTGCCATTGTGGGCGGCATGATTGCCACATCCGGAGATGAAGCATTTGTCATGCTGGCGCAGTTTCCAAAGGCGGCCATAGCGCTTTTCGGTCTGCTGTTTGTCTGTGGCATCCTGTTTGCCCGGATCAGTGATAAAATCATCCAGGTGCTTGGCATCAGTCCCTGTGAATCCTGTCTTCAAAGTAACTGCGAACACTGCCAGTCCGATACAGATGAGCAGGAGAAAATTAACGACACCTTTCGGCCTCTGAATCTGATCAACAATTTCCAGTTTCTGACCTTTACACGATTTTTGCTGCTCAGCCTGATTCTTACTTTTCTAATATCCGTCTTTCTGGGTATTATCGGTCCCTCTTCCTGGGACTGGAAACGCACTACATTCATTATCCTGTCCCTGTGCACCCTGTATATTGCATCTGTGGCCACCGAGCACTATCTGCAGTTCCATATCTGGGATCACATCATTAAAAAACATCTTTTACGCGTTTTTTTATGGACATTCGGTGCCCTTTTTTTTGTTCACTGGGGGTTGTCTTTCTGGAACATGGATGCCATAATCCGGCACCATATGGGATGGGTACTGGTAATCGGTGCAATTATCGGAATCGTACCGGAATCCGGTCCGCATCTCATCTTTGTTATGCTGTATGCTCAGGGCATTGTACCTTTTTCCGTGCTGTTCACAGCGTCTTTTGTACAAGACGGACACGGCATGCTGCCCCTTTTGTCTTACAGTATCAAAGATTCTGTTTTAATAAAAATTTTCAATCTTGTTTTCGGCCTTGCCACAGGAGGGTTGTTGTACGCCGCAGGGTTTTAAAAAAGGACCTTTACCATTGAAGCAAATCGAAATAAGCGCAGATAAAATTCAAAAACTTGAATTGATGGATTATCGGGATGACTGCTGAAAAGGTTTCCAGGACGTAAGTTTACGTCTTTCACACCTTGATGACGGTAAAAATTTCAGTTTTATCTGCTCGGCGGATCAGGCCCCTAAAATGGACCGGGTCATTGCCTTTCGCAAGGGGCAGGTGATAAAACGGCAGCGTGAAAAAGGGGGCTTCTTTTTTACGGTGAGCAAATAAGATGGACGCGTATAAAGCATTCCGGTCTTTTCTCTGGATCGGGTCCTGCGACAGATAATCCTATGAAAAAAATCAACACAAACAGAATCGCACCGCACATTACCGATATCATATTAGAGAGCATTTCCGACGGGGTTTTTACCGTGGATCCCAATTGGCGCATCACTACCTTCAATCGCGCAGCCGAGGAGATCATCGGCATATCCAGAGAGGAGGCCATCGGTAGGCCCTGCTGCGAGGTGTTTCGGGCCAATATGTGCGAAACCGATTGTGCGCTGCGGCGAACCATGAAAATGGGCAAGCCGTTTACGGACAGCACGACCTATATTGTTAACAGTGAGAAACGGCGTATCCCTGTGACCGTGTGCACGGCACTGCTCAAAGACAAAAACAGCAACGTGATCGGCGGGGTTGAAACCTTTCGCGACATGAGCATTGTCGAGGAACTTCGCAAAAAACTGGACGCAAAATGCCGCATCGGCGACATTGTCAGTCGCAGCCCCCTGATGCATAAACTCTTTGCGATTTTGCCGCAGGTGGCCCAAAGCAACTGCACGGTATTGATCCAGGGAGAAACCGGCACCGGAAAGGAGTTGATGGCCCGGGCCATTCACCAGCACAGCTCAAGAAGCAAAAATCCATTTATCGCCATCAACTGCGGTGCACTGCCGGATACCCTGCTGGAGTCGGAACTGTTCGGATACAAGGCCGGTGCCTTTACAGACGCAAAAAAGGACAAACCCGGGCACTTTGCCCTGGCCCAAGGGGGCACCCTTTTCCTGGATGAAATCGGTGATATCAGCCCTGCGTTTCAAGTGCGACTGCTGCGCGTATTGCAGGAACACATGTTTCAGCCCCTGGGGGCCACCAAACCGGTCAAGACCGATGTGCGGGTGATTTGCGCATCAAACCAGGGTGTTTTCGAACTGGTCAAAAAAGGAAAATTCCGGCAGGATCTTTTTTATCGTATCAACGTGGTGTGCATGGATCTGCCGCCCCTGCGCAAACGCAAAGAAGATATTCCGTTTCTGGCAGAGCATTTCATCCATCGACTGAACCGGCTGCACGACAAGGCCGTGACCGGTTTAAGCCAGGAAGCGCTCTCTCATCTCATGGCTCATGATTATCCCGGAAACATTCGTGAACTCGAAAACAGTATCGAGCATGCTTTCGTGCTTTGTCCGAGAGGGCAAATTACACCGGCGGCACTGCCCGGTTACCTGCTCGAAGCAAGGTCTTTTCCCGGTGGCCAGAAAACCATCGACACGACTTTAAAATCATTTGAAGCCCGGATAATTATCAATGCTTTAAAACGTAACGGGTACAACCGCCTGGCAGCGGCCCGTGATCTGGGGATGCACAAGAGCACGCTTTTCAGAAAAATAAAAGCCCTGGAAATCGTTTTGCCCAAATCCGACGGGAGAACAAACCGCAACCGGACAATTGACAATTTATCGTAAAAACGGCCGCTTGAACAAAACAAACAATCGTTTGGACGTTTTGCCGTTGTTTGAAAAAAACAGCCAATGGTGTTTGTTTAAACACCATTGGCTTGAACAAAAAAAACTAAAGCAAATTTTCTTCATGTAAACGATTAACGATCTTTGTGACCGATCGACTGCGGTCCATGGTATAAAAATGCAGACCGGCCACGCCGTTTTTCAACAGTTCGCGGCATTGGTTAACGGCAAAATCGATACCATAATTTTCAACGTCGCTTTTCTTGCCCCCAAGCAAGCCTTCTATCCCGTTTCGCAGTGTATCGGTAATCTCAGTGCCGCAGAGTTTAGCCAGCATCTGGGTCAATTTAATGCTGTAAACAGGCATAATGCCCGGGATAATGGGAACGGAGATGCCGGCAGCCCTGCACTTTTCAACATATTTGAAGAAATAGCGGTTGTCGTAAAAATACTGGGCCACAACATAGCCGGCGCCATTATCAACTTTTAGCTTGAGATATTCAATGTCTTTTTCAAGGCTTTCGGCTTGAATATGGCCTTCAGGATAAGCGGCGCATCCCAGATCAAAATCATATCGATCACCGATAAAAGCGAGCATGTCTGAAGCATACCGCAAACTGTCGGGATGGGGGGTAAATTGATTGTTGTTGCGGGGTGCATCACCGCGGATAACAAAAATTGTCTCTACGCCCAGGTCCCGATACCTGTCCAGAACCGCCGTTATCTCGTCGGGACCCAGCCCGTAACCAGCGATATAGGCGACCGTGGGCAGGTTCATATCGGCGATTAGTTGCTTGACCGTCTGATAAGAGCCGTCCCGCGTGGATCCACCGGCCCCAAAGGTAACCGACATGTAATCGGGCGCCATTACCGCCAAGTCATCAATCGTTTTCCCAAACCCTTTTTCAGCTTCTTCATCCCTCGGCGGAAAAAACTCAAAAGAAACAACCGGTTTTTCAGAATTTTCATACAACTTTAAAACTCGCATAAAAATTTAATACCTCCAATTCATCTTTTTAATGGTTAAAATGTGCCAGCTTTTTATAAATAACTTTGCAAAATACAGGCCATTTTTAATGGTACCGGGAAAAGGTGCGGTCCAGCAACCCTATGCCGGGCGAAATGCATCTTTTACAGTATGCACAGTTTTTTTTTCAATTCACCGGGTTTAAAACCGGGCTCGTCGAGGTGGTAGGTCGCATTATCGCAACCCATTTCAAGTGAATACCGTTGCATCTATGCAACCGATGCCCGCTCTGCCCAATGTTAAAAAATTGAACATATCATCAATCTATTTGGCCTGATAACATTTTTTATCTCTATGGCATATAAAATGCTTCTGATCGAATTTAAAAGGAGACGGATGCAAATAAAGACAGCCCTGTGTGTTTGGCAAGATCGAATTTCACCTGTTTTTGACTCCGCGCAAATGTTGCTGATTGCAACAATCGAAAGAAAAAAAATCATTGGCCGGTGTTATGAGGTGATGCCCTTCAATTCTCCGTCTTCGCGAACGTTAAAGATTTTTAACCTGGGGGTTAACGTGCTGATTTGCGGCGCAATTTCACGTTTGTATGCTGACATGATCGAAGCTTACAACATCCACTTGATCCCATTTGTTGCTGGAAATTCAGAGCAGGTCCTTGATGCATACTTAAAAGGCGCTTTACCTGCTCCTGAATTCCAGATGCCCGGATGCGGTATAAAACGGCTTTCCGAACTGAAACGTTAGGATCGCGAGAAAACTAAAACCACTTATCAGGCCAGCCTGAAAATATGGGCGGCCTGATAAACCAAAAATAAAATCAGGAGGTCAATAAAAACAATGAAGTTAGCGATTGCCAGTGGAAAAGGGGGGACGGGAAAGACAACCTTTTCCGTAAATCTGGCCTATACCCTGGCGGATAACGGGAAAAAAGTCCGTCTCCTTGATTGCGATGTCGAGGAACCAAACGACCATCTGTTTATACACCCTGAATTTACTGAAGAACAAGCCGTCACCGTATTGAAACCGGAATTGGATAAAACGTTGTGCACTGGTTGTGGCAAGTGTGCAGATGCATGTCACTACAACGCCATTGCGGTTGTAAAAGAGCAGGTTTTAATTTTTAACGAACTGTGTCACTCCTGCGGTGTTTGCACATATGTCTGTCCTGTCGGCGCAATGACGGAAAAGCCGGTAGAAGTTGGTCGGGTGCAGGCGGCGCCCGACAACAGGGCCTTTTATTTTGCCCACGGCACTCTGAATATCGGGGAAGCCATGGCCCCAGCCGTCATCAGTAATGTAAAAAAATACATTGATCCCGATGCCATTAATATCCTTGATGCTTCCCCGGGAACTTCATGCCCGGTCGTAGAGACTGTTGCGGGTGCGGATGTCGCTGTTCTGGTAACAGAGCCCACCCCGTTTGGCCTGAACGACCTTAAGCTGGCCGTGGGCCTGACCCTTAAAGAAAAAATTCCCACCGGAATTGTGATCAACCGCTCCGACGGCGTTGATGGCATTATCGAACGATATGCAAAGCAAACAGGGATACCTATTGTCGGAAGAATTCCGTTTCGACGTGAATATGCCGAAGCCTATTCCAGCGGCCGGATACTGACCGACAGCTTTCCTGAATTAAAAAACAATCTCTCAAAAATATTCGACCAGATCACGCAGCTCGCCGATACGATTCCGCCGGATGTCCCCGAGGAAGACGGCTTTAATGTCAGCGGGGCCATGAAACCATCTCTTACAAAAACAAATGGCCACAATTACAAAGAGATAACGATTATCAGCGGAAAGGGTGGTTCAGGGAAGACAACAGTGGTCGGCTCATTGGCAATGCTGACAGACAACAAGGTGATGGCCGACAATGATGTGGATGCGGCAGATCTTCACCTGCTGCTTAATCCGGAGGTCAAGGAAGCGCATGACTTTGTGGGTGGCCAGAAAGCGATGATCGACGCGACAAAATGTATGGGTTGCGGAGAATGCGAACACGCCTGCCATTTTAATGCGATTCGTTGCGACGGTCCATTGAATGAACGGGGCCGGGTCACTTGCAGAGTGGATATGCTGGCCTGCGAAGGATGTGGCTTGTGCGAATATGTATGCCCTGCCGGCGCGGTTTCAAGCCGGCCCAACATAACCGGTGCCTGGTATGTGTCCGACACGGCGACAGGTCCCATGGCCCACGCCCGGCTGGGCATTGCCGAGGAAAATTCCGGAAAACTCGTCACCCAGGTGCGCAATGTTGCCGCAGATCTGGCCAGAAGATTTGAAAAAAAGTACATCTTCGATGACGGACCCCCGGGAACAGGTTGCCCGGTAATCGCATCGGTAAGCGGCGCAGACCGGGTTCTGGTCGTCACCGAACCCACTGTTTCCGGTGTTCATGATATGCAACGGGTACTTGGCCTTACCCGGCATTTTCGTATTCCGGCGCTGATTATCATCAATAAGGCCGATTTGAATGTCCAACAGGCCGAACGCATTGAAACCATTGCGCAGGAGAACGGGACCCGGGTGATTGGCAAAATCCCCTTTGATCCGAATGTCAATGAGGCCCTGATGGCGGAAAAAACGGTTATTGAATACGGCAGAGGACCGGCCTGTGAGGCGATACATCAGATATGGTCCGTCCTTGAAAAAGAACTGTAACGCAATCTTTTGAGTTCAGCGTTCTTCACCGTTTTGGAGGATTGATAGGATCGATTTCATCTCTTGGGCTGGTTTATCCGATAGGGTCCGCATGGATCCTCCAAATCAAACCTTTGGCGCCGCCGGCGTCCGGGTGATTGCCAACATCAGCGGGCCGGTTTGTTTTTAAATTATCATTTTAGGAAGGGAACAAATTAAATATGTATAAAATAGAAATTGACATAGAAAAGTGCATCGGATGCGGTGAATGTGTGGATATCTGTCCAGTGGGGGTATATGAGATCCAAAATGAAAAATCCGTTCCGGTCAACGCAGAAGAATGCGTCGGATGTGAAAGCTGCGTGGAAGTATGCGAACAGGAAGCCATTACAGTTACAGAGCAATAGGAGATTGACGGCACCTATAAGGCGTGTGTCGAACAACATGCAATGGATTATTTAAACGGCGTTTTACGATACAATTATAATTAAAACGGATAATACATACCCGAAACCGGGAGTTTTGCGATAATGGAACAAATGAGCACAACAGAAGAAAACAAGAAAATCAATCAACAACAGGAACTGGAACGCCTCGAAATAGAGGGCCGCATGAGCCAGATAAAACACAAAATTCTGATTTTCTTAGGTAAAGGGGGCGTCGGCAAGAGTACCGTAGCCACAAATCTTGCCATTGCTTTATTTCAAACTGGAAAAAGCGTCGGTCTTCTGGATGTGGACATTCACGGACCGAGCATTCCAAAAATGCTCAACCTTGAGGGAAAACATGTCTGTTGTTTCATCCGGGGATAAGGGAATCCCCTATACCCAAGATCACCAGAATTCAAAAATGGCGATAGCCTTCCGCGATGCAATCAAACCTATTATTTTGTATACCAACGGTGAAAAAAATAAGTAATTTGATAAAAGGAACTATAGAATCTGGTCGGGGGCAAGAAAAAACTCAAAGAAAAAATGGGCCGAGCGAACATTTTTAATAAAATGCCTATTGGCATACAAGATATTCCCGCCGGTTATATTTTGGGACAAAACGGGCTGCGACTGGTCAGCATCGGTAAAATCCTTCAATCTCTTGAGGGATGCGCCTGTCCCATGGGGGGTGCTGAACCGTGAATTTTTAAGAAAACTTCGACTTCAGGAAAATAAGATTGCATTCATCGACATGGAGGCCGGTGTGGAACGTTTCGGCAGGGGTGTTGATGCCAGTATAGATGCAATACTCATAATTGTCGAACCGTCCTATGAGTCCATGGCCATTGCCCGCAGGATCAAAGAGATTGCTGCCGGAATGGGAAAGTCGATCTGGGCAGTTTTGAACAAGGTTAAATCAAATGGTATGACCGCAAAACTGAAAACCGAGATGGAGAAAAGTAATGTAGACGTTATCGGGGTTGTTTCCGATGATCCGGTTGTGTTGGAGGCTTCCTTTGAAGGCCGACCATTCGAATCAAAAACGGCAGCGCACGCGGCTAAAAAAATCTTGAATTTTCTCACAACCGACATGACCGTTCCCGGCAAAGCCGTGCCAGCTCATTAGAAGCCCGCTGATGGTCTTTTTCTAGATGAAAATTAAGCCAGGCCGACCTGCGGGATGCTGGTAAACCTTAACGTGAATGAGGCATCTCGTCAATAGTTCAAAAAAAATCGAATTCATTGAGATGCTTTATGCAACCATTTGTTCGAACGCAGTAAGTCGATTCAATCTCATTTACGTGCATGAGCACGTTTATAGCATAGCCGATTAACGCTGTTCCTGCTGCGAGAAAACGGTTATATGGCTATAATTAAATCAATTTATGGCACCGGGCAAAATTTCGAGCAAAAAAGGTTGACCTTTAAAAAAAAGAGCAATATCTTAAACATATACTTGAAAGAATTAAGCAATTAACTTCAGATCTACAAAGTTTTAGCCAAAAACCAATTGAAGTGAGGCAAGTCATGAAAAACAAATTTAAATACCTTTTTGGCCC
>CAZFXX010000131.1:0-8629 GCA_964522985.1 uncultured Desulfobacteraceae bacterium | reverse complement strand
TAAGACATTTACGAGATGGCTACCTGAAGAAACCGGTCTACTCGACAAAACTTGTGGTATCGCTCCTGCCCGCCATCGCTCTCGCTCAGGCGAGGCGGGCGGGTCGCTCTATTTTTTTTATTAAAATCGATAGTATTCCGTCATTATTCAATTTTCATTATTCACTTTTTAATTATACCGGTTACCTCATGCTTTATTTTGTACATAAAAAACAAGAATTTTAGAATTTAAATACTAAAATCCGGTATCCCCTGTAACGCGTGATACCGGCAATTTATAAAGCATGGTAATGGCTCACGGTTTACAGTTATCGGATCACGGTTGAAAAACAGAGAATTGAAATTAATTTTTAAAATATTTCAATTGTTGGGTCTCTCTCTTTACTCACCATAACCTTTACACCTTGTTGTTCCCAATTGGGCATAGCCGTTATTGTAAAAACTGTGAACCGGCAACTGTTAACGGTTATAAAAAATGAGATGGGTTCTTGACATTTACCCCGGTTGCCGGTAAAAGGCACCGGTATAAAGCATCTGTTTTTTGCAGGATGTTGGGGAAAATGCCTGGGTGGCGGAATAGGTAGACGCAAGGGACTTAAAATCCCTCGGGGCTTGTCCCTGTACGAGTTCGATTCTCGTCCTAGGCACCAATAAAATCAGGGGGTTAGGCTGCAAGGCCCGACCCCTTTTTTTGTCGAGCGCAATGATTGTGTACGAATTTATGCCTGTTTACGCAGAATAGCACATAATCGACGGCGTATGGGGTTATGATGCCAATTGAAAGGGCAATTGGAAATTGCCTGCTACGATTCCTGGGACTGTAATATCTTCATCAAGAGATTCCCAACGCAATGCAAATCCATCCAGCCTTATCTTGACTTCTTTGAGCTGATGATCAGTCGCTTTTGATAAAATGTTAAAACGATCCGCCGGAAATCCAATAATGCGGCTATCTGTCAGTTCGATATAGATCATTCTGCCTTCCGCCCAGGCTTTCATTGCAGTCGGTTCGCCAATTCCCATTTTATCTATTTTGGAATTCATTATATTTCCCCATCAAAAAAAGCTGATTTTCAAATACGATCTTTTCTATTTTTCTGATGCTAAGTGGCGGTACACCTTTATTCCTTGCCAATCGAACTGGCTGAAGCCAGAATTTACATTCGCCATCCGGAGTGGCGATATGAATATGTGGTGGTTCACTTCCTTCATCTGAATAGAAATGGAATCTGAAGGAACCGATTTTCATAACGGTTGGCATAACAAAATATTATAATGTCTAATTTTTTATTACAAGTGCTTTTAATAACCGGAAGAATGGGCGCAAACGTTTGGAATCTGAAAAACATCAAATCCTAGTGCGATTATCAGGGAATGGCCGTTCGCGTCTATCTGAACATTTCTTGACTATAACCATATAGGGTAATATTATAACTCAATGCAATACCAATAGGAGGTCAAAATCAAAAAGAAAACTAACCGTGGACTTAAAATCCCTCGGGGCTTGTCCCTGTACGAGTTCGATTCTCGTCCTAGGCACCAAAAAAATCAGGGGTTTTACAAAATTTTATTTTTGTTGAGCCCCTATTTATTTGGCCCAAAACGTTTAAACTTTTAGTGGCCATGCCGTCTTCCCCGTCAGTACTCAACAGGGGAAAGTGATATTGATTGCAAGCGGGTGAGCTTTGTGATGCCGGGGGCTTTTGATCACAGTTTCTATAGGTATTTTGTGGATCAGGCTCAAGCGATGATCTATAAAAAGGGTAAGAAAGGGCTGAGATATTATGGCGTCGTCCAGAATAAGACCGGATGAATCTCATACCATGACAGACCGGTTATTAATGATTTCCGGGGACATGGACTCATCATCCCCCGGATGACGAACAGATCAATGATATCATGGAGACCTTGAATGAATCCGATTTGATCATAGAATAATTTGAGTAGCCCGACTTCAAAGATGAAATGGGGCGAATGGATTATGATGGTATCCAGCAGTTGAGATACTGATGTAATATCTTCGATAGATAATTCAGGTATTGTTTTTTTTATAATGCGGTTGATGCAAATACGGTTTTCCTGATTTAAAATTTCAATGACCGGCCAGACAACGGACGGTACGAAATAGATGCCACCGTCTGAAAAATCAACTAGTTTATCTTCCCAGGCAGGCCCTTTGACAGATTTTAAGGGGACAAGTATCCGTTCCTCATATGCCGTCAGGAGGAATTCTCTTTTTTCAGCGCCGGTGAATCCAATCTCTTTATCCGCTATGATTTCCCTGCCGGCATGGGTTGTAAAGAAATTGAACAGCAGCCGCGCATCATGCCTTGAAAATGATTTGTCCAAAATCTTCTCAAGAGCTGTTTTTTCTGCCAATTGATCTTCCTCATTTTTAAATTTTTGGGTATACGCAGGGGTTACATTCATAAAGCGGTGAGGCGGATCTTGATATCTGATCAAAGGCCATGAGTTTTGGGCTGATAATGCCGGCGCTCTTTAGTACGGCAATCATGGTACCTGTTTTATGCTTTAACCCATAACGGGCACAAATCGTTTTGATTTTTATCGCGGTGATGATATTATGTATGGTACAGGATTTTATGTCCTGAACGATAATCGGTATTTTTTGCCACTCAGGTTCTCCCATGATTTGGAAAAGTTGTGCAATCGCCTGTTTGCTGTCCCAGACACCGGATGTAATTCCATTTTTTACAAGCATTCTTGAAATATTCGGCATTTCGTAAACCTCTCCGGGGGCAATCATCATTATTCTGGAATCCCATTCCCCGCACAAAGATGATCTGACGGGGTTAATCAGCTTCCATTCCCAGAGTTCTAAAAGGGACTCACTTAAATCATTACATGCTAATCGTCTCAGTTGATCATATCCGGCAGTATCATGGGAATTTAAATAATAAAGTAACGGCCCCAGGTCGTTCACATTGCCTTGATCGTGTAAAAAAGAATCAAGGGCTTTGTTTAATTTGTCCGTTGCCGCCATGTTGCTTACCCTTTTTTTATGAGACATTTACATATAAAATTGACCGGGACTTATTTCGGACGCAAGGTACTTGATATAAAATCCTTGAAATATAGTAGGTTGCAAAACAGGAGGGGCCGGTATCCGTATTTCTAAATCAGGCCACCAGTGATCGGGCCAGTTCCACGGCTTTACTTCGAATTGCCGCCGGGATATCGGCGGGCAGGCCGCATTCTCCCACGTATAACTCACCGGATTTTTGGGCCAGAAAATAGTCTGCAATCCGGTCAAAGGCGGTAAACAGGCCCTCGGCATTATTTTCATAGGTGCCCGCCCCGGTGGCCAGCAGTCCGAGGCGTTTTCCCTGCAGAAGGGACGTGTGATTCGGTTGCTGGTAGTTGGCGACCAGGCTGTAGCTCCGGTCGATAAGGATCTTGATCTGGGCTGAAAATCCCCAGAAATAAACCGGCGATGCATACAGGATAACCTCGGAGTTGATCATCTGTTCCAGGATACCCACGGCGTCATCCTTCTGGACACAGGCAATTTTATCGGGATTTTCCCGGCATTTGGCACATCCCAGACATCCCTTGATGGATTTGTTGTGGAGGTAGATCCGTTCCACATTGTGGCCCTGTGCCTTGAGTTCTTCTTCTACCCATCCTAAAACGATAGCGGCGTTTCCCTTTTTTTTAGCGCTGCCCAAAAGTGTGGTGATTTTCATCGTCGCATTTCCTTTGCAGGTTTTTAGAATTGGTGTACGCGTGTGATGCTTTGAACCAAAATTTATCATTTCCAAGTGGATATTAATCTAAATAAATACTAACTACCGGGAGCCGTAAGGGAAGTCAACCGTTTGAAACAGAAAAAGATTGCTTTGGCAGATGGTTTAAAATAGCGTGCGGCTGAACATGTAACAAAGACTGAGTGACCATGAATATTGATACACCGAAACCGGTTTTGCGAGGCACTGATAATGAGGGCAAGGGTTCGGCAAAACCCCGCCCCCTGGGCGGAATCTATGTCCATGTGCCGTTTTGTCTCAAAAAATGTCCCTACTGTAATTTTTATTCCATCACTGACCTTTCCCTGAGAAATGCCTATCTGTCGGCACTGGAAAAGGAGATAGCACTGACGGGGCCGGTGCCGTTCAGATTTGATACGCTCTATATGGGTGGCGGCACACCTTCCGTGCTTGATACGGGGCAGGTTGCCCGGATCATTGAACTCTTTTTAAACAATTTCAGCGTGAAACAACGATGCGAGATCACCCTTGAGGTGAATCCGGGAACAGTCTCCTTCCAGGACTTTCAGGATTTTCGTCGGGCCGGTGTTAACCGCATCAATATCGGTGTCCAATCTTTTCAGGATAAAAATTTGAAATTTCTGGGCCGGATTCATTCGGCTGCAGAAGCTGAAAAGGCTCTGCAAAACGCCCGTGCTGCCGGATTTGACAATATCGGATTCGATCTGATGTATGGATTGCCGGGCCAGACGGTTGATGGCTGGCTCAAGGACCTGCAGCAGGCTGTTTCCCACGGACCCCGGCATCTTTCCTGTTATATGCTGAGTTATGAAAACGGTACCCTTTTGGACCGTGACCGCCAAAGGGGCCGGTTTAGGCCTTTGCCGGATCAGGCCGTTGGAAAGTTGTTTGAGATCACTATGGCATTTTTACAGGATAACGGAATTTTGCAATATGAAATATCCAACTATGCCGACTCCCCGGATACTCGGTCCCGGCACAATCGGAAATACTGGCACTTTGATCCGTACCTCGGGTTTGGGCCCGGAGCCCATTCATTTATTGATCCGCAGCGTTTCTGGAACCACCGTGATATTCATACCTATATATCATTGCTGAATCAGGACAGGCGGCCCATGGCCGGAAAAGAGACGCTAAGCCGAGACCAGCAGATGATCGAGACGATTTATCTGGGCCTGCGGACAACCGACGGTATTGACCTGACGGGTTTTGAAGACAGATTCAGGATTGGGTTTGCCGAAATGTTTGCCGAATTGATCGAAGATTTTACCCGCGGCAGATTTTTAACAGTTCTTCAGGGCCGCTGCCGTCTGACTCGAAAGGGCATGCTGATGCTGGACAGTATTGCCGGGATGTTTGTGGAAAAAATTCCGAAAGAAGAGGGCATTAAAAAGTTGAAAAAAACATCAAGTCGACAAGGTCGTGATCAGCACTCTCAGGTAAAATCCGGCATGGCTGATAGGCGCGGCCATGTTGGCCCGGTGATTGGCAAAGATCGAACTTAGACTACCCTCGAGGATCAGCCAGGGATCGATTTGCATGGCATGATGGCAGGAGAGAATGGCGTGATTCATGGCATCGGCGCCGTTCCGGGTTTCGATGATGCCGCTGAAGTCATGGGCAATGGCCTGCAGAATGGTGTGCAGTGAACCGGCAACGCCCTGGGCGTAGAAAAAATAATCATCCGCTTTAAAGTAGCTGACCGGTGATCCATCTTGTTCCGTCATCTTGGCCAGGTTTTCATCACAGCTTCCCAGCAGTTCCACATAACTTGATAAAAGCGGGATCAGGTTGTCGCTGCGTGTGTAAAATTTGGCTTTTTTATTTTCAAGCCGTTCAAGATAGAGACGGGTTTCATCAAGACTGTCGTTGTATTTGGTTTCGGCCGAAGGAAAAATATAGCGATCCGGTTTTATCATCAACCAGTTGGTGGCATTTTCCAGATGATCGTCAATCGCTGCCGTGACGCCTGTCCGGGACAAACGTTCCGACAGAACCACAGCCGTTCGCCGGGTGATTTCCAGAACGCCGAGCTGGAAGTTATTTATATTATCGGTGATATTGATGACGTCATTGGGCCGCCAGCCCCAGGCGCGTTCATTCAGTTCATGATTAAGGGGCATTATGGCGGCCTGGATAAAAGTTGCACCGATAATGTCGGAAACCGGAACTGCAGGGCCGTGACCATCCTCCTCAGCCTGAGCGCCATGCGCAGTCTTTTTAGCCGTATCCTCTTCTTTGTCCGTTACGTGAGTTTCCAGGGTTTCTTTTTCCGCGGCGTGAGTCGGCGTATGGTCCTTTTGGGGCAGGGTGCCGTCAAGAGGGGCCGTTGCCTCCGGATTGGATTCCACTGGCGTTGCCTCCAGGGTCTTTTCTGCCCGGGGCACTGATTCCGGTTTTGTCTCTGTGTGAGCCGTTGTCTGAGATTTAGCGATATGCGTGTCTTTTGTCGGTACTTCAGTGTGCTGAACATCAGCTACAGGCATGGTACCAGTCTCATGAGAATCGGTAATTTTCATTTCAGGAGATTTGTCAAAAAATCCCAGAATCATACCCAATACCCACAGGGATGCAATTACAAGCAATACGCCCACAATAATTCGTGTGGATGCAAAAATGCTGAAATTGACGGCGCTATTTTTTCTTTCCATTAGGATCTCCAGTTTTCGATTTGTGCCGGAATGAAAGCCAGTAAACCGATTGATATCTCAAACCTAAAAATACAGTTTGCTGTCCCCGACGCTTAAAAATTATATAACATCTTTAAATGCGTTTATCTTTTCAATATCAAGCCTTTCGCCTTCAACCTTCAGCCTTTTCAAACCCTGCGTCTCAATTTGCGTATGTCTCCGATGCGAATCGTAACATTTTTAGAATCAAAATATTCAATCAGCGGAATCAGATACTTGCGGGATACATTTGCCATATCCTTAAATTGGGGCGTGGACATTTCTTCATTGGCTTTTAAAAAATTAATTACGTTGTCCTTTAACGCCTTTACCGCCGGATTGTAAAAATATAAATCTTCTTTTACCTTGACCAGGGGGCCTTCGTCAACCAGAAGCATGAGGACGTCTTTGCCCCGGATTGGGTCAATGTTTAATTTTTTGGCCAGCTCCTTGAAATAAGGCGGTGTCAGACCGCCTTTGATATAAGCCTCCAGAATACATTTTTTGATATCCTGCTGGTCGTCTCCCAGGCTGATCTTATGGTTTGCCAGATGTACGATTTCTTCATCGGAAACAAGATCACCGGCCTTTTGCATTTGCGCAAGTACAAAGGTAAGAAGCCTGGGCCCGGCACTGCGTGGAAATTTTGATTTCAGTTCTTCCCTTGGCATGCCTGGTTTGAGCGGATATGCCGCGTGATAGGCGGCCAGGGTGCCATCCATCTTCTGTTTTATTTCGGCGATGCTGTCTTCATGAATAAAGAGCCGGTTTTCCCGGTCGATGAGGACAACGGTTTTTTTTGTCAGCAGGCCCTGCATCGCATTGTTAAGCGGCTTGTCTGCCATGTTGGTCATTATTTTCAGGTGTGAAAATAGAACACCCGAAGGTCCGGCCGCTTTTACATGATAGGCAATCACCTGTTCGGGCGCCTCATCATCAATCTCCTGCAGTCCCTCGAAAATTTCGGGTTTGAAGCGTTTGTGTTTTGGAGGAATTGGGTTTAAAACATGTCCGCCGCCGATGGTACGAACAGGTGAATAACTGCGGATCACAAACCGGTCGTCTTTTATAAGGGCCAGGGGTGCATCGAGCCGCAACTGGGCAACAGTGGATTCGCCCGGGACCAGTTCTTCACGGTCCAGCAGGATCAGGATACCCAGAATTTCACTGGTGCCTGTGTGAAATCGCACCCTTGTCCGGTTTTTGGCCGGTTTTTTATTACTGGCCAGAAACGTCAGGGATACGTCCACCATATAGCTTGAGATCAGGGCATTGGGAGAGGATAGAACTTCCCCTCTTGCCACCGCGCTTTTTTCCAGGCCTTGAAAATTAATGGCCGTTCGCATGCCGGCCCCGGCCTTTTCAACGCTCTGATTATGTACCTGAATGCCCCGGACTTTGGAGGTGGTGCCCGAAGGATACAGCATTACTAAATCGCCTGTTTGAACATGGCCGGAAGTCAGCGTGCCGGTGATGACCGTTCCAAACCCCTTCATGGTAAAAACACGGTCCACCGGAAGCCGGAACAACCCGGAGGCGGCTCGTTCTGGAATTTTGTTGCTCAATTCGTCCAGGGTAGCCACGAATTCGGGTATGCCCTGGCCCGTGGCCGATGAAACCGTTACCATGGGCGCATCTTCAAGAAATGTTCCGATGATGAACTCTTGAACATCCTCGATGGCCAGCTCCAGCCACTCTTTATCCACAAGGTCGGTTTTTGTGATAACCACCAGGCCGTAACGGATACCCAGAAGGGCGCAGATCTCCATATGCTCCCGCGTCTGGGGCATGACGCCTTCATCAGCGGCAATGACCATTGCCACGATATCGATGCCGGTGGCGCCGGCCACCATGTTTTTGACAAATTTTTCATGACCCGGAACATCGACAATCCCGACATGACGGCCGCTGGGAAGATCAATGGATGCAAATCCCAGCTCAATGGTAATGCCGCGCTGTTTTTCCTCTTTCAGGCGGTCGGTGTCAATGCCCGTAACAGCCTTGATCAGGGATGTCTTACCATGGTCAATGTGGCCGGCGGTTCCGAGAATAATCTGTTTCAATGGATAAAGACTCCTTTTTCCCGTGTTCCTTATTTTGTAACCGTTCACGAACTGTATTGCTGTATCAAATGTCAACTACATGTAATCCGTTGAGCTGTGAACGCTTACCTTATTTTTTTCGATTACGCAGATATTCGGCCAGATAAGCC
>CAZFXX010000130.1:0-8639 GCA_964522985.1 uncultured Desulfobacteraceae bacterium | reverse complement strand
TCATGATGTCGATAGAAGAATCGCTGAATCTGTCAATACGCACAAACATGGAAACCTTTGGCGGCTTTTCAAAATACGCACTGTCTAAAATGTATTTCTCGATAGCGTTGCGAATCTGCCGGAGCTGTTCAACCGTGGTACGGTACTTTACACCGATTTTCCAGTAAATTCTTCTGTGGGTCATGGAACTGAAATTGATAACCGCATGATCGGATAATTTTGAGTTCGGCACAAAAACCGGCGCCTTATCAAATCGACGAATAAGGGTGGAGCGAAATCCGATGGACTCGACAGTGCCTTCCACAACACCGTCAACGCGAATCCAGTCTCCAATATTGAACCTCTTTTCGGCGATCACCAAAATACCGGAAATAAGATTTTTAAAAAGGTCCTGCGCCCCAAGGGCCACAGCGACGCCAAACAACCCGAGCCCTGCGAGAATCGGACCGACTTTAATACCCCATATTTCAAGAATGGTTGCTGCGCCAAGGAAAATAAAAGTAGCTTTGATCGCCTTAAGCAGCCAGTCAATCATTGAAGAGGAAAAAACCTCCTCAAGTCGTCTTAATAAAAAAGCCATGGGGCTCAGGAGGTTCACAAAGCCCCAGAATATCACAAATACGATAAGAGAACGGACAAGTTTATTGGCTATAATCTCAATTCCACCATATATGGGAAGGTATTCGGCAGCAAAATAAACACCGAGAACTACCGGTATAAACTGAACCGGTTTCTCAAGAGCCGCCAACATATCATCATCAATTACAGTTTTTGTTCTTTTTGTGACAGTTTTGATTCTGCCCATAATAAATCTTGCAAATAACCGGCGCAGGAGAAGAAAAGCAAAAAAGATAAACACGGCAACAACAAAGTGGCCGATATCTATTCCAAACAGACCATTTTTCCACACATCTTGTACCAAAAGGTAGAATTGTTTTAATTTTTCCATAATATTGATCCAATCGTTATGATCAATTCGAAAACCCCGTTAAGAAAGATCGGGGTCTCACTGAATTCAGATTATTTCTTATACCCGACAAATCTTCCCGGGTAGCGCAATTTGCCTTTTGGTAATGGATGTTTCAGAATAACACAAGATTACGAAAGGCTTTGCCTGGTCCAACCAATAGCTTATTAGTTTAATCCGGATCACTACCGGCTCCAGGCTGTCAGTTGAGGCACTTCTGCCCGCAGCCTTGCTAAAATTTCAGGGGAGTTGAACAGTTTTCGGCACAGCTCGCATTTACTATAGGTAATGATCTCGCGGGCCTTCATGCCGATAAAGGATGCAATATTTGTTATCCCCATGGTTCTAATGAGATTATGCAGCCGATCTGTTTCACTTTTAGTAAAAAGCTGCTCCATATTATTGCCGTTCAGTTTCCCAAGGTAAAAAAAATTTGTTCCCGAGAAATGGCTCCCCGCATCGCAACAGGCATACATATCAAGATCCGGTGTAAGATAGGGATTCATGTCGCAGCAGTTTGCCTGATAATCGGTCAGAATATTTCTGCGTTTGAAAGACTCGGCACGACCGGCATAGATGACGGGTTCCGGGAAAAAAGTAAGGCAATGATCACGCAGAAACTGTTCATACGGATCATCATCTTTGGAAAAATCAGTCACAAAGGAAATAAAATAATTTAACCCTATTTTTTGGCAGCTACGAGCCGCATTCAATACATTGTTCCTGTTTATATTTTTCTGGTGCCACTTTGAGTAACTTAATCTCAATTGGCAGAGTCCGTTTTCTTTTAAATCTGAAACAAGTCTGTCGGAAGCCTCCGGTGTCTTTGCCCAAAAACTATTGGTAACAATTCTCGTATAGATTCCAAGTTGTCTGCACAGTTTCACAAGTGCTGCAATTTCATTGATATAAAGAAACGGTTCACCGGCCGAAAAGCTTATTCCGCCGACATTTGCCCGGGCCATCTCGCCAATGATCTCTTTTGCCTTATCATGATTCATCTTCCTGCTGTCAGGAATATCTCCTGCGGCCACGCAGTGCTCGCACCTGATATTGCATCGGGTCGAGTATCCAAAAGCCAATTTGCGCATATTCAAAAATAATCCTCTCGGTTTCCATGCAAGTCCTTTTTTACAAAAAAACACCATTTTATTAAAAACCGATATATTATAGCATGAAACGCAGAAAAAAACCATGTGCAGTTCACGATAACGCCATTTTCAAATAAATCGCTTTGACTCAACCATCCTGAATTATACACAAAAATTGTCGCAGATAAGCGTAAATGCCGAAAAATAGGGTTAAGAAAAAATACTATTTCTATATAGCCGTCATACTGTCACTTCACCTGCTGAACTGATATATACGACAATGTTTATTGACATCTCTCAACATTTTTTTTAAGGTCTATAATCATGATTCATCACATGAGCCTCGCCATAAAAAAATCATCTACCACGCCACAGGACGTGGTTTGATGAAGCCCCCGGTGAAAGCACTTCGATATCAATAGGTTGTAATTTAATATAAACGATACGACCATCCTGAAAGGCTATGGATATCGAACACCCATTGTCCAATGTCGAATTTTGAATAAGGTATTCTGCTTTTTTATAAAATGGCGATGCAAAGCGATTCCCTCATTTGAGTCATTACAGAATAAAGCCGTTTAAAATTTATTGTTGCCCCCGTCACGGCCCAATATTTTATTCTTAGCCATAGTATAGTCGTCCCACAACCATATCAACCTTGGTTTTTTTTACATGATTCGCTTTTTCATAATTTAAAAAACAGGAGGATTGACCAATGGAAGACAGGATCGACGATGACGGATATCTTTATGTTGTTGACCGAAAGAAAGACATGATCATCGCAGGCGGTTTCAACATATACCCGAGAGACATCGACGAAGTGCTTTTCGAACATCCAAAAATCGAGGAAGCCTGCGCCATTGGTATTCCGCATGAGTACCGCGGCGAAACTATAAAGGCTTTTATTGTGACCAAACCGGGAGAGTCCCTCACTGAATCGGATAGTGGTCGAGCTTGGGTATAGTGGCCCTGCCAAGCCAATCGATACATTTCCCAAGATGCCGCATGTTAGCCAGGCCTTCTTCATCTTCAAGTACTTGCCCTTTATTTTCGCCAATGCCCATATTCCAGTAAGTTGAGCAAGGGATGATCATCCTTGACATCTGGAACATATGGTTGATGGTGTCATAGGCATGTGTGGCGCCGCCGCGCCTGACGGCCACTACCGCGGCCCCTATCTTTCCGGAAAAAGCGTGACCGTTGGCATAAGCAACATAGCCTGCCCGTTCAATCAATGCCTTCAAATCAGCAGATACAGCGGCAAAATAAGTTGGAGAGCCCAGAATCATCGCATCGGCCCTTAACATTTTTGAAAAAATGCCGTTAAAATTATCCTTTTTAACCGCGCATTCATTGTCCTTGTTTTCAAAACATTTCTCACATGCGATACAGCCGCGAATAGCTGTTCCACCCACGTTTTCAAGTTCTGTTTCCCAGCCAGCGCCTTTTAATTCGGTTAGGACCCTATTTAGAAGTAGTTCGGTATTCCCTCCCTTACGTGGACTTCCACTTATCGCTACTGCGTACATGACAATCCCTCCTGTAGTAAATTATATTCATAATTTTGCAGGATAAAAGAAGATAGTTATCCCTTATTTTGTCCGCTCTATATCACAGGTTGCAGACCATTTCCCATAACACTCGCAGGAAAGGGTCCATGATTAAAAAGGCGTTTTCCCAAAATGCCAATTAATGCCGTCGTCGCCGCTTACGCCATCACTAGCTTTCCCACTGTAACCGAAAGCCATGGCAGCCGTGTCTGTCGGCAGAGAAATACTCCGTTTAAAAATCAACCTGCCCATGGGGCTGCGATACCCGGCCGTCAAAAGTGACTGTGATACCAGCGTCGTCCCTGTTCCATTGACAAGCACCACTTTTAGAAAAAATCGGTCCAGTGTTCCGAAACCGGTTTGCAGTGCATCGGCAAAATAGACGGTTCCCGAAATTGTGAAGCGATTTCCCGTCTCTTCGTATCGATACGCCAGCGTCAGATCAGGGGTGGTCCATTGGCCCTCTTGCGTGCCGCCATGGGTCAATGAAATCCTTTTCTCCGGCGGTACTACCCGGCCGATTTCGGAAAATTTCGGCATCGTTTGACAGGAAGAAAACCATACTGCCGCAAACACAATTAGCGCGTAGCGTACCAAAACCAGGGATCTGTTTTTATATTGATTCATATTCATTTGTTGCACTTTCTGGGCTCACTTGCCCGCCATGAATTTATTGACTAACTTTTTTGATAACCACCAGCTTGAATCCGCATCAAAATATCAAAACCAACCCGGGGTTGTCCTTTGACTGCCTGGATGATATGACGGTCGGCGTTGGCTGCGTATTCCACCGGTATCAGTCTGTCGTTCAATGTGCCGAATATTCTGTTCTTTTGAGATACCTATTATACATGAAGGCGATCCATCAATGCAAAACAAAAAATGATAAAACCGATCCCGACAAATTCGCAGCCCTGCTCAAAAATAGCATTTCCCCATCGCGTACCCGTATCCGCCAAGAGGCTTGGGGGCTCAAAGTTTGAATAATGAATTAAGCCGATCGAATTTAGTCTTTAATCAAAAGAATTCCTCGCAGCTCTGCTGCGGGGGTTCCGTTTTTGTGATATAAACGACTCTATGAGTGAACATATCTTTTCATGAATTATGAGTTTGTAAATATCTGATTAGAATAAAAGACTGTAGGTAGCAGATTGAAAAAAAGGGCCGAAAGATGTGCGATACATCGTCCAGCCCTTTTTTTATGCCGTTGAGGATCCGTTAGTGGACGGTAATCTGCCTGTTTTTCCGATCCTCGGGTTTGGGAACCGTAATTTTCAAAATGCCATCCTTATAATCCGCCTGGATCTTTTCCGGGTCAACATCTCCGGGCAGCGTAAAAGACCGCTCAAATTTACCCGAAAATCTCTCCCTTCGGTAGTACTTATCCTCATTGACTTCATTGTCGAATGAAAGTTCACCTTTTAAGCTCAGCACGCGCCCCTTCAAATCAACAGCGATATCCTTTTTTTCAACACCGGGAAGTTCCGCCTTTAAAACGATATCGTCGTCGTCATTAAAAATATCTACCCGGGGGTTCCAGTTCGCCATACAGATATCATCGTTGTCTTTACGCAATGGTGTAAAAAAGTCATTCAGTAAATTGTTAAAATTATATCCCGAATTGAACACGTTTATAGTTGGGTCCCATCTTACAAGATCCATAATAATTCTCCTTTATGCATTGTTTATGATTTTATCAATTTTATTTCGTTTTTCCTTTGATTATAAATTAAACCCAATATTCATCTTGTCAATAATTTTCCCATTACTTTTTATATTTTTTATCCATAGTAATGATAATAAAAAACAGGCTACATCCATTTCCATGGTTCCCCGCAGTTTCAATCATATTCCTTTAAAAGCTTTTATTAAAAAAAATACTGGGCTAAAAGCAGGCTTCCCGGTCAGACAGCTTGACACAAAGGCCACATTTTTTTATACTTCGCTTCAATATTTAGATAGGCTGACAAATCAGGAAGTGGTGGATTTTGATCTCAAATTGGGATCTGACAGAGGGCCGGTAACGCAACCCTGGCTTCGGCAAAAAAACCCGTGTTTTTTTCTTTTGCCTGAGATTTGCTGATAAACAGGAAATAAAAAATGAAAGTAATCAAAATCGGCGGCGGATGCCTTCACGACAAAAAAACAATCGCCCGAATTCTTGACCTGGTGGAAGAAAGAGCAAAGGGCCATATCATTGTCGTATCGGCCCTGTACGGCATCACCGATATGCTCATCCACGGAATGCGCATGGCCCTTGAAAACGAAGAAAATATTCCGGGCATCAGCAGCCGGCTCAAAGCCCGGCACATGTTGATTGCCCGTTATTTAATTCGTAATCAAAAAGACCTTGGTGGATTCAGCCGAGACTTGAACAAAAACATCGGCAAACTCGAACGACTTTATTACGGTTTGAATTTCACCAGAGAAATATCTCCCCGGTTGCATGATATTGTCAGCAGTTTTGGAGAACGACTCAGCGCCCGGCTGCTGACTGCCATTCTCCGAAGCCGGGGAATAAAAGCCACCTGTCGGATGCCACATAAAATAGGCATGCTCACCGACGGAAAATTCGGCGATGCCTCCGCCGATCTGAATCAAACCACCAAAAATTTTCAGCAAACCATCAATCCGTTGCTGAAAAAAGATACCATCTTGTTTATTCCGGGCTTTTACGGGGTCAGTAAAGATGGCGATATCACGACCTTTGGACGCGGCGGATCCGATTACGCGGCTGCTGTGGCTGCCGTTGCTGCAAAAGCGGAGCTTCTTGAAATATGGAAGGATGTGGACGGATTCATGAGCGCTGACCCCCACATGGTTTCTGCGGCAAAACTGATACCAAAGCTTTCTTATAGCGAGGCAGCTGAGCTGGCCTATTTCGGGGCCGGAATTCTTCACCCCCGTGCCATGGAACCGGTGCGCAGAAAAAAAATCAAAGTTGAAATTAAAAATACATTAAATCCCGACGTCCCCGGAAGCCTGATCACGGCCCACAGCCCCAGGCACAAACGGGTCATCAAGAGCGTCGCCTATGATAACGATATCGGCATTCTCAAGATACATGCATCAGGCGTCGGGGCACGGCCGGGCATTCTGGCCCTTGTAGCCGGCAGTCTGACGGACAAGGGCATCAATATCAAATCGGTGGTCACGTCTCAAACCTGTATCAGCCTCCTGCTGGCCGGCAATGATCTGAATGCCGGACGACAGGCGCTTAATACGATTACCCCGAAGCCCTACCGCACCATTGAAACAACGGTCGATCTGGCATTGATAAGTATCGTGGGTGAAGGTTTATTTCAAAAGAAAGGCATCGCGGCGCGCTGTTTTACGGCGGTGGCAGAGGGGGGGGTCAACGTGGAAATGATATCATTCGGGCCGTCCCGGGCCGCACTTTATTTTCTGGCCAAAACCAAAGATCTGAACCGGGCTGTAAATGCCATCCATTCCACTTTTTTCATGAACCAACCATAATTACTGCAAAATCTGGCTCAAGAACAACTTGGTCCGATCATTTTCCGGGTGATTAAAAAACGCTTCAGGAGTATTTTCTTCCACGATCTGCCCCTGGTCCATGAACATGACTCGGTGGGCCACACTCTTGGCAAACCCCATTTCATGGGTGACAACAATCATTGTCATTCCCTCTCTGGCGAGATCAATCATAACGTCCAGCACTTCCTTGATCATTTCCGGGTCAAGGGCGGATGTGGGTTCATCAAAAAGCATGACATTCGGCGCCATACAAAGGCTTCGGGCGATGGCTACTCGCTGCTGTTGGCCGCCTGAAAGCTGTCCCGGAAATTTTTGTGCCTGTTCGGCGATATGCACCTTTTCCAGATAATACATTGCTGTTTCTTCAGCTTCTTTTTTCGGCACCTTTCGGACCCATAACGGCCCCAGCGCCAGATTCTCGACGATCGTAAGATGGGGGAAAAGGTTAAAATGTTGAAAAACCATGCCGACTTCTGCCCGTATTTTCTCGATATTTTTCAGATTATTGGTCAGTTCAATGCCGTCTACAATGATCTGGCCGCGCTGATGCTCTTCCAGGCGATTAATACAGCGGATAAGCGTTGACTTCCCCGACCCCGACGGGCCGCAGATAACGATTCGTTCTTTTTTGCGAACCACCAGATTGATGTCCTGAAGCACATGAAATTCACCAAACCACTTGTGCATATTGATGATTTCAATAATGGCGTCATTTGACGCCATACCCTCAACCGATATGTCAGCTTTATCATTCATAGCCAATAGTTCTCATCTGTAATACTTAATTCCCCGTATAAAGTTCACGCTCAAGCCGCCTGCTGTAGTTGGACATAAAAAAACAGCAGGTAAAATAGACTATCCCCAGAAAGATATACGCCTCTGCGGAGTATCCCATCCACTGGGGATCAGACAGAACAGATTGCGTTGTCTTGAGCACATCATACAGTGCAATGATCACCACCAGGGAGGTATCCTTGAAAGCGGAAATGAGGACACTCACCGTTGGTGGAATCACAATTTTTAGTGCCTGGGGCAAAATGATCAACCGCATGGTCTGGTAGTAATTCAGTCCTAAGGATTCAGCGGCTTCAAATTGGCCCTGGGACATGCCCTGCAATCCCCCCCTCACCACTTCGGCGACATAGGCGGCGGTAAACAGAATAATGGCAATCTGAGCTCGAAAGATTTTATTAAGCGTAACACCTTCCGGCAGGAATAGCGGGAATACGACCGACGACATGAACAAAAGGCTGATCAGCGGAACACCGCGAATCAGTTCAATATAAACGACGCAAAACAACCGTACCACCCGCATTTTTGACTGACGTCCCAGTGCCAGTATGACGCCCAGGGGATAGGCGGCCGTCAGGCCAAACACGGAAAGCATCAGCGTAAGCGGGAGCCCTCCCCACTCGTTGCTCTCCACCGATGCCAAACCGAACAGTCCGCCCTTCATCAGGAGCCCCATGGCAATCAGGCCGACCATCCAGGCCCAGCCAAGAGATTTTTTCCAGTGCTTCCGATTCTGGCTGT
>CAZFXX010000129.1:0-8735 GCA_964522985.1 uncultured Desulfobacteraceae bacterium | reverse complement strand
CCATTACCCGAATCTACCACGCCGCCGTCCACATACCAGATGCCGGCTGATGCCGGGACCACATTGGCTGCGGCAATGAAGCAAAAAAATGCTGCACACAATATTTTCAAAAAAAACCATTTCTTTGATTCCGGTTGCCGCTTCGTGTTTGCTTCCATGGTCTCCCCTCCTTTTCCTTTGGATCAATAGATAGATACAAGACTTAGTGGTGCCCAAAAAATCACCTGCCTGTGGCTTACTGGCAACAGTGCTCATAAACAACAAAACCCCACCGCTCAGCACTAATTGAGAAATGGGGCTTTTCTATATTCATAATGTCTGATCATCCATAGCTGTTAAAGGTTAAGAGCGCTTCAGATCTTCATATTTAAATGATTATATAGTGAAGAGATATCAAACAGTAGCTTGAAAGTCAAGTTTTGAATATGGCCACAGTTCCTGTTCCCGGCATGTGTGGCGCCGTGAATTTTGGCGCAGCGGATGTGCAAATGCCCTCTCCCGAAATCATCATTCATGGCTCATTACAAGGGCTTTGAACTCATCAAGGCCCATTTTTTCAATGATATGGGATACTCTCGGGCTTTTTTGGCTTAAATCGCAGTCTGTGCAGTACAGGCGAATCACGTTTCCCAAGATTTCCAAGGCATCGTCTTCGCTAACCCCTGTGGCTAGCAGTTGCCCTATTTTGGGGTTTGTGCCTGATTTGGCCGTCATTTTGCCGGAAATTTTCTCAAGGCCACCAGTCTGGCGCGCAACCTGGGCCATCACATAAACGACTTTACCACGGTTAACATGGATTTTATACGGCACTACCGCCCTATGGCCAACGTGGTGAACCGGCCCACAGCCACCGGGGGAAAGGGATTCAATCTGATCGGGCACCATGAGATCATGCTGCCCCTGGTTGCCGCCGGCGTTCTGGAGCAGTTAAAATAGAAACGCACAATTGCAACACCATCTCCCGTTTTCCTTTGTCTTTTGGAACTTGTAATTTGTTGTTTGCGGCGTACGCCTTTCCAACCGCACTGGTCTATCCGAGTTAGGTAACTCAATTATTATAATTACCGTACCCATAACATTTCAAAGGTGTCGCAAAGTTAAGAATAAAAAATGGCCCTGATCAGTAGCGGTTTACAGTTCACGGTTTTTTCAATATCGACACTTTGCTCTCCCAGTGCAATTTGTCAAAAAGGTACTATGCTTTATCAAAGATTTCGCTTTGATAAAGTGGTCCCTTCGGGACAGTCGGTATTATAGTGAAATTCAAACGACAGCTTGAACATCGGCAATAAATTTTTTCTATATAAATCAGTTTTACCGGAATCGGTGCTCAACAGCGTTTTGGACAACAGCTTCGATAAGGATGGCCACCAGTGCATATTCACTACTTTCAAAATACTCGATTCGACATTCAATCCAAGTGACCGGTATATCAATCAGGTCTTTACATAAATTCGCGGAATTGCTCCCTTCAGACACGGCGTAGACTGCTGGGAAATGAAACGCCCAGGACAAAATTTCAATCAACAATCCGATGTCGTCGGAATTGGCCTGTGTACTCAAAAACCAATTACGCACCTCGGGAGAAGATATTGATCTTAACAATGCCCCAAGGCCAACGGTACCGTCGGCAGACAGTTCATAAGTTGCTTCAGCCGCCCAAACCAATGTCGAGTCTTCAACTTGCAAGCCGGAAATTCGCCGGATATGGTGGAGTGTTTTTAACACAATCCGCCGAAAATGAGCAGATCGACGAAACTGGTATAGCGCTACCGGTCGTCTGCGATCCGCCACATCGTACCAACTCATCCTGCGATCGCCCAGTTCCAAACAATGATCTTTGCCTAATAACATAGCACCGCGACCTGTATAATCGAGGGCAAGCGCTGTTTCGGAACGGTTCCGGTGTCTTAATGCGTTACGCAGGCCGACGGAGGCGGCACTATGACCTTCGCCGAAAACAGCGATGGTATCGGAGATGACCCGTCTCATATTTCCTGCTTATCGTACCCAATCGGGCACTCGTCTTTTAAACGATCGCGGAGGCACTGGTGGGAAAACCCCAGGCCAAACAATGGCGTTTTTTTCAACATCTCGTTCGACAATTATTTGATTCAACACCTACCTCTGCGTTTAATCAGATAGCATCAGTACAGGCAGCCCAGTGGAAATTTGAAGTTAAGGACAGCTTGAGGCGTTTTTACCTCCGACCCGGTCGTCCGGTGGATTTTGTTTTTACCCTGGTGCACCGTTCAAAAATCGGTGATTATATATCGGATAATCCTCAAAACTACCCCGCGCTTGCAGGCTATTGTCTTTTGGTGCGAGAGTTGGTTAATGCATTTTTGGTGGAATCCGGGAGCCCGGTCGATCAGAAAAGCTATCTCGAAAGGGTTATTGCAGAAGCCGTAGATGCTGAATTTCAGGCATACCAAACACTGCCTGGTGTCAACCCAAACCCTCTTTATCCGTGGTTTTATCCGGACAGTCCAGCCATAAGGGAAATTTTGAACCTGCTTTACAGTCACCAGAAAAAAGGCTGGATTATCTCAAATGATATGAATCCCTCCACCAAAAGGCTTTTGAAAGTTAAAGTTAAAACGATCGCTCGGGATGAAGCTGTGATTTCAACCATGGAATATTGGTATCTTCGATGGTGGGATTTGAACAAAACCTTATATACATACCCTTACCGGGAGGCCAATAGACAAATCTATATACTTAAAAAAGAATCGGGTAAATGGAAAGTGTTCGAAAATCAACAACCGGCCCCAAGAACCTCTGTCCCGCACCGGCGAATGAATCGGCGTAAGAAAAACGAAGTTAAATGAGGTAATAATCGATAATGATACACAAAGGCTCAAGTATAAAACTATTGACACAAGGTCCTGATTTTGGTACAAAAATTATCGATCATACAATTTGGGGCCGGAAACCGGAAAACAATCTTGGAGGTAGGGCTATGAAAAAGCACCCGGGATGGATATTTATTATCGTGTCAGCTCTGTTTTTCTTGATTGCTCCATCTACCCAGGCATTTTTGTTCAAAAATAATGTGGAAAAGGCCAGGGAGTACATCAAGGCAAACATGGTGGATAATGCCTTGGATTTGCTTAAAAAAGAGATCGAGGAAAAACCCACCAATGCAGAGGCCCATTTTGAACTGGGCGCTATTTATCTGGATCAGGGCCTTCACAGCCAGGCGGAGCAGCGGTTTAAAGGCGCTGTCGGCCTTGATGCAAAATTCAAGGCACGGGTTGCTCGAAAACATATGCAATCAGCAGTAGTACTGATGGACAAGGGGAACTACCGGGATTCCATCAGGTATTTTGAGGTGGCGGCATCTTATCAGCCCTCCCTCAAAACGGAAATCGCCGAATGTTGTATGAAAAAGGCTAATGAGTTGATAAACAAGGGGATTACCCAGAATACAGATTCTAGTACCTCGGAAACAGCTTCAATCATTTAGAATATTTCTCTCCCGTTCAGCCTCCATACTGGTATTTCAATAATATTCAAAGTGTTAACATAATTACCCAAAATGTCGAAAACCGATTTTCGACATTTTACCACCCCTCACATTCGCCCCCTTATTGTAACAATAATATCAAATAGATAGAGGTGGCGATACTGCTGGTTTTCGCCGCAGTTTCGAAAACGACCCTGAAATGGCAGCCCAGCTTTAGTGGTTTTTTGCATTGTTCAGCGGAAAGCCGGATTTGCAGGTGTGTTTTGTCGAAAGCGGCGGGACATTGTAAGGTCTATCCATTTTCGTTCTGTTCTAATTGATCTCAGCCTCAGTTCCCGATATTGTTGATGCCGAAGAAATTGAACTTAGTACCGCTTCCATTTTACAAAAAAATTAAAATTGGACGCGGACGAACACTGACGACGCATATCGGTAAATAAAAATACCGGTGCTACACATCGTATTTATAAAAAATATCCATGTAAATTCGTGACCCTTTGCTTATAGAATAATAATTCCCACTGTGCCCACCATCCTCAGCGACAATTTTGAGCAGTTCACCGATATCGAACTTTTTTCGTGTCTTGTAGCGTTTCAATGCTTCCAGCACAACGTCCATTCCGATCTTTATATGAATGTTTAAGACCCGGTCGATTGAATGCCCGGCAGCATCTATACTAAAAATAGCCATCTGTTGTTTAATTTAAAAAAATACTTGACACAGAAATTTATGTTATTTATTATACGAACGTTCGATCAATGAAAGGATCTGCTCGATGGGGCGAAAGAGTAAAGCTGTTGAAAGACGAACTGAGATACTGGGGCATTTGATTCATCTACTCGATGAGGAAGGGCTTGAGGGGGCCACGTTTGCCAAAATAAGTAAACGAATGGGCGTCAACAAAAGCCTGGTGGCGCACTATTTTGAGTCAAAAGAAGAGATGATGGTTGCTCTGGCGGACCACATCATTGAAAGATACCGGCAAACCTATAACCGGATGTTCAAGGGTGTGAAAGATCCCCGGCAGCGGCTTGAAATTTTTTTGAATACAGTTATCAATTTGGACTGGGAAATCGGAGATGAACTGTCCGATATCGTATATTATTCCTGCTTTTACCTAAAATTTAAAAATGAGAAAATCGGCAGCAGACTTGCCAGACTGTATGAGTTCATAAAAAACGTATATATGGAAGAACTCACCCTGTACCGGGATGCCGGTATTCTCAATATCTCCGATCCCGAACAAACCGCTGTTTTTATACTCTCTCTGGCAGAAGGCTGCTATTATTATTCAACGGTAATGGGAAAAAACAGCAGAGATCAAATAAAGATCAATAACATGAGGGCACTGGTTTTACAGATACTGAAAAGTGATATTTCAATACTGTAATGACGACAGGGCAGGCTTAATTCGCAATAAATCGTCAATTTCAATAATCCGAATCTAAGGGGAATAAAATGGGAAAAGCAACCATTGCGGGCTCATATTCCATAAAAGGCTGGGGGCTAAAAACGTTCACACCCGATGAACTGGAGCAGATACATATTGCGACACTGGATATCATGCAATCCACGGGTTTAGGGATTGTCTGTGATGAAGCACTCGATATTTTTAAAGCAGGCGGCTGCGACGTCAACAAAAAGACCCAGGTGGTCAAATTCCCGAAACACATTGTCAAACAGGCATTGTCCATGTGTCCGAGTCATATTCTTCTGGCGGGAAGAGATCCGAAAAATGATTTTATCATGGGGGGAAAACAGGTCGGGTTTACCCCCTTTGGAACAGCGGTTCTCACCCAGGACCTGCACACCGGCAAAGTAAGGGATTCCACTAAAGAGGATGTGGCGAATATGGCTGTTTTATGCGATGCGCTTGAAAATGTGGATGTTTTTACGCCACCGGTGTCACCCTGCGACAGGCCCCTTTCATCTTATGAACTCCACGGTGCCGAGGCCAGTTTTTTAAATACCACCAAACATATTGATACGGATGCTGAAACCGGTGCCAGGTGCCGAAAAATCATTGACATGGCCGCAGTCATTGTTGGGGGTACGGCGGAATTAAAAAAACGACCCATCGTCTCCTTTGGGACCTGCCCTGTCAGCCCGCTTCAACTGATCAAAGAATGTTGTGAAGTTATTATTGAGTCGGCACGATTTTCCATCCCGATTAATGTATTAAGTATGGCAATGGCCGGTGCGACCAGCCCTGTATCTTTGGCGGGGGCCCTTGTTACGCATAATGTGGAAGTCCTCGCCGGAATTGTTCTTGCACAACTCACCAACCCGGGGGCACCTGTGATTTATGGGAGTTCCACGACTACTTTTAACATGAAGTATGGCTCTGCAACGGTGGGTGCCCCGGAGATGGGGATGATCAGTGCTGCCGCTTCAGAGCTTTCAAATTTTTACGGAATTCCAAGTTATGTGGGTGGAACATAGGCTGATTCAAAATTGTCTGATATTCAGGCAGGCCATGAAAAAACCTTGTCCGCACTCCTCCCGGCATTGGCAGGTGCCAATCTGATTTACGGCATGGGAATGCTCGACATGGGGATGGTTTTAAGCTTTGAGCAGATGGTGATTGATGATGATATTGCAGCGATGGTGAAAAAGTCAGTCCGCGGCATTGATGTGAATCATGAACTACTGGCTGTGGATTTGATAAAAGAGGTCGGCATCGGCGGACATTTTCTGACCGCAGAACATACCTTGAAACATTTCAGGGATGAGCAGATTCAGGCAAACATTTTTGAACGTCGCATTCGTGAATCGTGGGAAGCGAAGGGCTCCAGAGAAATTATGCAGATTGCCCATGAAAAGGTGAAACAGATTTTTACCACTCATAAACCGACGGCGCTTCCCGGAGATGTTGCCTCGGAACTTAAAAAAATTGTGGCGAGTGCTGAATAACCGGCAGAGGATTTTCCGGACTTTAAAGGAGAAAATAATGCAAAACCGTGTGATGACGCATATGGGGGATGGTGAGCGCGTTTATATGTCAAAAGAAGAGATTGCCGAAGATATTCTTGACGGAACCAATGACGCGGCAGACAGGGGGGATATCCCTGCGCTTACTAAAAAAGAAAAAGAGCAGCTTCTTGATATTATCGGTGAACCGGGCAGAGTGGTCTCCGTATCTCCGGGCGAAGAAGTGATTGTGACAGATGATGCCTGTTCCATTTCATTCTACGCAGATCAGGAAAACTGCGGGATGGGACTTCCCATGAGCCGCCATCTTGCGTTGCTGACTTGGGAGCGTGTGTGCTGCGCAGATACAGGATGCATGGGGCATGTTGATTTCAGTATCAAACCGGTTAAAAATATTATTAATTTTGAGACCACCGAATATTATTCAAATTCCCAGGCCACCACGATTCCGCTTTTTTATGGGGCCCAGCCCAATCTGGGGCTGTATTACAAACCTGACGGGCCATTTGAAAATCCCGGTGAACTCATGCCTTCCGGCAAAATTGCTGAGGCACAGCAGATGCAGGTGGATGCCGCCCGGCAGATGAAAAAAGATATCGTATTTATTGCCCGGGAACTGGACAAAGTCGGTTGCGAAGGGTTGAATCTTGACACCAGCGGTTCTGCCGGTGATGCTGATTTTTTTGCTGCGCTGACTGCGGTAAGCGAAATCAAAAAAAATACACCTCATATGGCTGTGGAACTTGGCGCGGCATCGGAATTCATACTGGGGATGCATGGCGATATTTTTTTTAAGGGGGAACGGCTTGCCGGAATGTATCCCCACAAACAGGTAAAGATGGCGGAAGAGGCCGGTGTCGATATTTTCGGCCCTACCGTCAATGTCAACACCTCTAAATCCATGCCATGGAATCTTGCCAGGGCAGTTACGTTTATCAAAGAAACAACAAGGGTTGCAAAAATTCCGATTCACCCGAATGTGGGCATGGGGGTCTGCGGTGTTCCCATGTATGAAGTTCCTCCGGTTTCGGCTGTAACACGGGCATCAAAGGCACTTGTGCAGATTGGGAAAGCAGATGGCCTGTAGGTTGGCACCGGTGATTTACACGGATTGATGATCGCGCATATTCTTACTTCAAGCATGGGCGGCATCCGAACTGCCGGAGATCTGGTAGCATGGATGCAGATGACCCGAAGGATGAAGATAAATCAGGCAAAACAATATGTAGCGGAAAAATTACACATCGATGTCTCTGATCTGACAAACGAAGAGGTGATGAGAGAACTTCGCGAAAAGCATGATATCGGAACCATTGTCTCCGTTATGGGCAGTGCCAAGGGTATTCTTGCCAAATGCAAGATCGCAAAGCTTCTTGATATTGATATTAATTCGGTGACTCTTTTTAAGAAAAAACTGACCGGATATATGTAAAATGGGAAAGATTTGAAATATCGCACAACCCGGGTTGCGTTACATTTGGCTGGTTTTTATCCCGGCAATGAAGTTGGAAATTTAAAATTGGGAGAAACCAAAATATAAAGATGCGGTATCCGCAAACCGTCACCAACGGGTAAACCGGTAACTGAAAGTTGCCTTTGGCTGACGAATGACCGGGCCTCGGGGTAACGAAAAGAGGAGTAGGCCACCATGACAAATACAATTGCCGAAGAAGTCAAAATCGAACCCATTGTGATCGAAGCGGGCATGCGGATCGAAACGTTGCGCAAAGAGGAACTGGAACATCTCCATAACGCTACCCTGGCCATTTTGACGGAAACCGGCGTACGGTTTCCGTCTCAAAAGGTTTTGAACATTTTTGCCGACGCCGGTGCGAATGTTGACTTTGATTCGCAAATCGTAAAAATACCTCCCGATATTCTAATGGCAGCACTGAACAAAGCGCCCCGAACGATCCGCATGGGTTCGCGGGGGAGTGAAGCATTTGATCTTGTGCTGGACGGCACGCGTACATATTGCGGAACCGGCGGGACCGGTATTGTTACGGTGGACGTGGACACAGGCAGGGAAAGGCCTTCCACCAAGAAAGATACGGCCATGATGGCCGTTGTAGCCGATTACCTGCCCTCGGTCGGCTTTTACTGGCCAATGGTGGCGCCGCTGGACAAACCGGCAGAACTATTGCCGCTGCATGAAATGGAGGCCTCTTTTCTCAACACCCAAAAGCATGTCATCACCGCCAGTTGTGTCAGTGAAAATGCGGCACATTTTGCGGTCCGGATGGCCGAGGCGGTTGCCGGAAATCGTGACCTCATGAAGGCCCGCCCGCCGCTTTCTTTGATCGTCAGCCCGATATCGCCCTTAAGCAACGATGC